>CAMDXR010000227.1 GCA_945877725.1 Limnohabitans sp. Rim8 | reverse complement strand
ACAAAGTGGGGGCTCCACGGTCTAGCGTGAGGTAGTTCAGGCCCACCTCTTCCAAAAACTCTAAGCGGCTTTTGATCTCGGGCAGCAGGTCTCGGGCACTGTCGGCATCGCGTCCAACCAAATGCAAAGTCTCCACCCATTGCCGCACCTCGGTCACCGAGAGACTGGCAATGTCGGTGATGCGCCAGCCTTGACCCGGCTGCGAGCCCAAGCGAACAGCCCGGGCCGTCGCATTCAAACGGGTCCCCTCACAAGCGGGACAAGCCACATTGGCCAGATCTTCAATTTCTGGTTCGGCAAAGGTTTGCTCACGGCCTTTGTCTTTGTCGTCACGCACCGAATCGTCGAACACCTGGCGCTCGTCCTTGCTCAGTTTGACGCCCGTGCCCACGCAGTCCGGACACCAACCGTGCTTGCTGTTGTACGAAAACAAGCGCGGGTCAAGTTCGGCATACGAGGTGGCGCCTTGGGGGCAGGCACGCAAAGTCGAGAACACCCGATGTTGCCCAATCCGGGACGTGGATTCGCCATTGAACATGGCCTCACGCAAGTCACCCAAATCGCTGAGTACATGCACCACACCTTTGCCGTGCTCTAGCGTTTTGCTGAGGGCTTGGCGCAAATCAGCTTCGTTGCTGGGCAGCACATCAAGGCTGGCCACGGGCAATTCGATGTTGTGCTCTTTGAATCGGTCAATGCGCGGGAAACCCTGGGTGGGCAAAAAGTCGCCATCGACGCGCAAATGGGTGTACCCACGCGGACGTGCCCAGTCGGCCAACTCGGTGTAGACCCCCTTGCGGTTGATGACCAAGGGCGCCAGCAGCCCAATGTGCTGCCCCCTGAATTGCGTCATTAGCTGCGCCACGATGCTGTCGGGCGTTTGCGGTTGCACAGGGGTGCCGTCATGCGTGCAGTGCTGAATGCCCAGCTTCACGTAGAGCAAACGCAAGAAATGCCAGACTTCGGTGGTGGTGCCCACGGTGGATTTGCGACCGCCGCGCGACAGACGCTGCTCAATGGCCACGGTCGGTGGAATGCCGTACACCGCATCCACCTCGGGGCGGCCTGCGGGCTGCACGATGGAACGGGCATAGGCGTTCAGGCTTTCCAAGTAGCGGCGCTGACCTTCATTAAACAAAATGTCAAATGCCAGCGTAGACTTGCCCGAGCCGCTGACCCCCGTCACCACATTGAATTTGCCACGCGGAATATTGACGCTCAGGTTTTTGAGGTTGTGCTCCTTGGCATTGACAATCTGAATGTGGTTGTTTTGAACGACCTTTGGGCTTGGAGCCGTCAGGGGATTCACTGTTTTGGCAGGCTTCAGATAGGCAGGCACAGCCTCTTGGGCCCCGTGCACCTCCCCCATGGACTCGGCATAGTCACGCAAAGCCTGACCGGTGTGCGATCCGGTGTGCAAACGCACCTCTTCGGGTGTGCCCTGGGCTACGATCAGGCCCCCGGCATAGCCGCCCTCAGGTCCCAGATCAATCAACCAGTCGCTGGCGCGGATCACATCGAGGTTGTGCTCGATCACGATGAGCGAATGCCCTGCTTCTAGCAATTTGCGCAAAGCGCGCATGAGCTTGGCAATGTCGTCAAAATGCAGCCCGGTGGTGGGCTCGTCAAATAAAAACAAGGTGCCCTTGCGCGCCAGACTCTGGCGACTGCTGGACGCGCTCTTGGCGGCTTCGGCCAAAAATCCTGCCAGCTTCAGGCGTTGCGCCTCGCCCCCCGACAAGGTCGGCACGGGTTGCCCCAGCTTGACGTATTCGAGGCCCACATCCACGATGGGCTGCAAAGCCCGAATCACGTCGCGGTCTTGTGCAAACAAGGCAGCGGCCTCGCTGACGGTCAGGTCCAGCACGTCGGCCACGTTCAGGTGACGTGCCTTGGCTTCGCCCATGGCCTGACGCTCGACCTTGATTTCCAGAATCTCGGGGCGATAACGCTTGCCATCGCAATCGGGGCAGCGCAGGTACACGTCCGACAAAAACTGCATCTCAACGTGTTCAAAACCCGATCCCCCGCAAGTGGGGCAGCGACCATCTCCGCCATTGAAGCTGAACTTGCTGGCCGTGTAGCCGCGTTGACGCGACAAGGGCGCGGTGGCAAAAATTTCGCGCACCGCATCCCAAGCGCCCACATAGCTGGCGGGGTTGGATCGGGCGGTTTTGCCAATGGGTGATTGGTCCACGAACACCACATCGCTCAGGTGGTCGGCACCCAGCAGGCGGTCATGTGCACCGGGCGTTTCGGTGGCCTTGCCAAAATGACGCATCAGAGCAGGGGCCAGCACATCTTGAATCAAACTCGACTTGCCAGAGCCGCTCACGCCCGTGATGGTGACCAAGCGTTGCAGCGGAAAATCGACGTCGATGTTTTGCAGGTTGTGCTCGCGTGCGCCCTCCAGAATCAGGCGCGGCGTGCTGTCGGTGACCATGCGCTTGAAACCCAGACCCACTTGCTTGCGGCCACCCAGATAGGCGCCCGTCAGGGTGTCAGCATGGCGCAGGTCTGCGGTGCTGCCATCAAACACAATCTGGCCGCCGCGCTCACCCGGCCCCGGGCCCATGTCGATCATACGGTCGGCGGCCAACATGACCGCCGGGTCGTGCTCCACCACCACCAGCGTGTTGCCCGCATCGCGCAAGCGGTGCATGGCCTGGGTGATGCGGCCCATGTCGCGGGGGTGCAGACCAATGCTGGGCTCATCCAGCACAAACAAGGTGTTGACCAGCGAGGTGCCCAGAGCCGTGGTGAGGTTGATGCGTTGCACCTCACCGCCGCTCAGCGTGCGGCTTTGGCGGTCGAGTGTGAGGTAGCCAATGCCCACATCGCACAGGTATTTGAGTCGGGTGGTGATCTCTTCGAGCAACAGCTTCAGGGCTTGTGCTTCGGCGTCTGCTGAAGCTAAGGCCACTGCTGTGGCACTCATGCGGTCAAAGAAACGCCTCAACTGGTCAATCGGCATGATCATCATGTCGTGCAGGCTCAGGCCCGGCAGCGCCTCCAACTGGGCACGCGACCATTTGACCCCGGCCGGCATGAAACGCTTGGCTACGGGCAACACGCCGTCGGCGTTGTCGTGGCTGCCAATGCGCCACAGCAAGCTCTCAGTTTTAAGGCGGGCACCATTGCAAGTGGGGCATTCAGTGTAGCTGCGGTATTTGGACAAAAGCACACGGATGTGCATCTTGTAGGCCTTGCTTTCCAGGTATTCAAAAAAGCGTTTGATGCCGTACCACTGGTGGTTCCAACGCCCTTTCCACTCGGGCGAGCCCTTGATGACCCAATCTTTCTGGGCCTGAGTGAGTTTCTCCCAAGGCGTGTCACGCGGAATGCCCGCCGCTTCGGCGTGGCGCATCAGGTCGTCCTGATTCTCTTGCCAGGCGGGCGTCTGAAGTGTTTTGATGGCCCCAGCCCGCAAGGTGAGTTTGGGGTTGGGGATGACCAAACCGTAATCCACGCCAATCACGCGACCAAAACCCCGGCAGGTTTCGCAAGCACCCACCGCCGAATTGAAAGAAAACATCGAAGGAATCGGGTCGGTGTAACGTTGGTCGCTGTCGGGGCAATGCAGCCCAGTGGAAAACCGCCAAATATCCAAAGCGGCCTCGGATGAACCCGATGCGCCCTGAGCGTCTGCACCTAAGAGGGCGTCGACATAAACATTGAGACGCCCACCCCGTTTCAGGGCCACCTCGATGGCTTCGACCACCCTGGCTTTTTCGGCGGTGCCTATTCTGAAGCGGTCGGCAATCACATCCAGCACCTTGCGCGGGCCGGTGGGCGTGGCCACTTCGCGTTCGGCCTGGACCTTGGTAAAACCACTGGCCGATAACCATTGCGCCACTTGATCAGCGCTGGTGTTGGCTGGCAGCTCAACCGGAAAGGTCAGGTACAAGCGCGGGTCTTGCGCTTGCGCGGCCCGAGTGGCCAGTTCGGCATAAATGGTTTCCGGCGTGTCGTGGCGCACAGGCTGAGCGGTGTCCTTGTCAAACAACTGTCCGAGCCGGGCAAACAACAGCTTGAGGTGGTCGTTCAGCTCGGTCATGGTGCCCACCGTAGAGCGGGAACTGCGCACGGGGTTGGTCTGGTCAATCGCAATGGCAGGGGGCACGCCCTCGACTTTGTCCACGGCAGGTTTGTCCATGCGGTCCAAAAACTGCCGGGCATAGGCACTGAATGTCTCTACATAACGGCGCTGACCCTCGGCAAACAGGGTGTCAAACACCAAACTGGATTTACCCGAACCGCTGGGGCCGGTCACCACCGTCAACTCTCCCGTGCGGATGTCCAAATCAATATTTTTGAGGTTGTGCTGACGGGCACCACGAATGCGGATGAGACCTTGGGACATGCTGGGCTTTTTAGGGTGAAGGCCAAACATTCTAGGGCCGACATGGCATGCCGACCGACAAGCCAAAAAAAAGCCACGCAACTGCGTGGCTTTGGGTCAAAGGCCTTGATGGATTCTGGACCAGATAACAAAAACCTTATTTGGCTGTGCTGGCCTCAGCCGCAGGGGCAGCAGGGGTTGCCGCAGGCGCAGCAGCAGGGGCAGCCGCCTTGGCTGGCTCACTGTGCACGGCATCTGCACCGTGCTTTTCACCGCTCATGTCCAAACTGTCACCGCCTTTGCTGATGACATACAAAGCCAAGCCGGCAAAGACAACAAATCCAACAACAATTTTCCACATAGTTTCACTCCAATAATGAAAAAGGCCCTCCACAGAGGGAAGGCCCAGAATTTAGCACCCGAGTCACCCCGGGATGCTTACAAAACCATCAGTCGTCGGCGTAGATGTCCACGTCTTTGGTTTCTTTGATGAACAAGCCACCAATCACGACGGTTGCACCGGCGATGATGATCGGGTACCACAAACCGTTGTACATGTTACCGGTCTGGGCCACGATGGCGAAGGCGGTAGTGGGCATCAAACCACCGAACCAACCGTTACCAATGTGGTAAGGCAAGGACATGGAGGTGTAACGGATGCGGGTTGGGAACATCTCGACCAGCATGGCGGCAATAGGACCGTAGACCATGGTCACCAACAACACCAAGTAGGTGAGGATGATGATGACGGTGACCTTGTCAAACTTGGCCATGTCGGCTTTGGCTGGGTAGTTAGCCGCTTTCAAAGCAGCGCTCAAGTTGGAGCCCAACAGGGTTGTACCCGCGGTCTTCTCGTTGCTCAGGTCTTTAACAGACTTGGTGGCAGCTTCGATGGCTTTGGCATCTTTGGGTTCAGCAGCGTTCAGAGCGGCCAGCTTTTCCTCGGCCTTGGCCTTGGCAGCAGCGATGTCTTCAGCAGAGTACTTGACGTTCACAACCGTCTCGCCCACTTT
>CAMDXR010000226.1 GCA_945877725.1 Limnohabitans sp. Rim8 | reverse complement strand
GATCACAGTGAGAAAATCCGTGAACAAATTGAGCATCAAATAAAGAGAGTGAATGGCCATGAACCCTGAATTGGTATTGGATGGACGCTGCAAAGGCTACCCTTTGACGGCCACCCCTTGTGCAGTGTCGCAACTGGGCCAATTGGGCTGGAATCTGCTGGACGATGTGTTGTCTTACCCGGTCGCTGTTTTGCGGCGCCCAGCCCTGCAGCACAACCTGACCTGGATGCAGGATTTTGTTCAGCGCAAAGGGGTGGCCTTGGCACCGCACGGCAAGACCACTTTGTCGCCCGAGTTGTTTCGCATGCAGTTGCAGGCCGGGGCGTGGGGTTTGACTTTTGCCAACGTACACCAACTTCGCGTAGGCTTGGCGGCAGGAGCTAAAAACGCCATCATCGCCAACCAGTTGGTGTCCGATGCCGACTTGGATGGACTGAACTTTCTGCTCAATCAAAACCCCCAGGCGAGAGTTTGTTTTTTGGTGGATTCGCTGGCGCAATTGGCCTGTTTGGCCGATTGGAAGCAACGCCGACAAAGCCCTCGTTGCTGGGACGTGTTGCTGGAGTTGGGCATCGATGCTTACCGTACAGGTTGCCGAACGCAAGAGCAAGCCTTGGCCTTGGCGCAGGCCATGCACGAATCCGATGCCGTGTGTTTGGGCGGTGTTGAATGCTACGAGGGCGGTTTGGGGCGTTGTGACAATGCGCACGATATTGAAGCCATCAGCGGGCTGGTGCGCAATGTCAAATCTTTGGTGCAGCAAATCGATGCCCTGAACTTGTGGGGCGGAGATGAAGTGTTGCTCTCGGCCGGGGGATCGGCCGTGTTCGATTTGGTGATTCCCTTGCTCAAATTGCAAGTCAAAAGTCGACCCGTGCAGGGCGTTTTGCGATCCGGCTGCTACCTGACCCACGACCACTGGAACTACGCCCGTTACCTGAAACTGGTGGAGTTGCGCGAGGGCTTGAGTGCTTCCTTGCGACCCGCATTGGAGGTTTGGGCCAAAGTCCAATCGGTGCCAGAACCGGGCTTGGCTATATTGAGCGCCGGACGTCGAGATCTGTCTTTTGACCAATGCATGCCCATGCCTGTGCGTTGGGCGGCCAAGGCGCAAAAAGTTGCTGAACCGATTCAGGCGACACCTGAAAGCTGGAAAGTCCAAGCCTTGAGTGACCAACATGCCCACATGGCTTTTGCCCCAGAAGGGGTGTGGCCTCAAGTCGGTGACCGAGTGGCTTTGGGCATTTCCCACCCCTGCACGACCTTTGATAAGTGGCGTTGGATGGCCCTGATTGAGGACGATGGACGGATCAGCGGGGCCATTAGCACGCATTTTTAGCCCCATACTTTTGGTTGCCTCAGCATGCTTGGCAGTTGGGCTAGTTAGCTCAAGCCGCGCAAAGCCTCTGCAGGGTATCCTGGCCGTTCACGGCAATCGTCGATGTATTGTTGGATGATGTCTTCAAAACTGTTGTCCGCTTTGAGGCCCAAGGCATGGGCCCGATCCGAAGTGGACCCTTTGGCCCAATTGCTGACGATGCCTGCAATGCGTTCATCGCGTTCGAACTTCACCCGCGCCCGAACCGCAGGGCCGGCCACTTTCTCTAGGGCTTCCAGCATTTGGCTGACTGTCACGTTCAAGCCAGGCAGGTTCAGGGCCAGACGCCCCCCCATGGCTTCGCGACTGGCCTCAAATACCGTGATCAAGCCATGAATGGTGGTGCCGGGTGAAGACAAGGGGTGAGACACATTTGCATCTACTGGGCAGGTGGTGTGGGTGCCTGCTAAGGGCTCGCGAATAATGCCGCTGAAAAAAGACGAAGCTGCCCCATTGGGCTTGCCGGGGCGCACTGCCACCGTCATCAAACGAGCGGCACGGCCATCAATAAACCCCTTGCGGGTGTAGTCTGCCACCAAATATTCGAGCATCAGTTTGTGGGTGCCGTAAGAGGTTTGCGGCGAGGGCAGGGTGTTGTCGCTCACCCGGTCCGGCATGGGGTTGGCCGCATCCGGGCCGAACACGGCGACCGAACTGGCAAACACCAAACGAGAGACTTTGCCGGAGGCGCGAAGACTGTCCAGCAGAAGCCGCGTGCTGTCGACATTGGAGCGCATGCCCAGATCAAAATCGAGCTCGCATTCGCCGGACACTGCCGATGCCAAGTGAAATACACCGTCAAAGCCACTCTTCAATAAATCAGCTTGTTCCAGCATGGGCCCGGCGTGGCTTTTGACACGCGCATCGGCTTGCAAGTCGGCAGGGGCAGGAAACAGATCGGCCAAGACAAGCTCATCAACCGTTTGCCCATTGAGTTGGCCACGTTTCAAAATTTCGCGGGCGAGTCTGGCACCCAGAAAGCCGGCACCGCCGGTGATCAAAATACGCATGGTTATTCCCTTGATTTCAGTGGTTGTCTTTGGGCACCGCAGCACCGCGTTGTCCGACTAAAAAGTCCATGTCGGCCCCTTCGTCGGCTTGTAAAACGTGGTCGATGTACAGCTTCCAGTAGCCCGATTGCATGGCGGGTTCGGGGGCGGTCCATTGGCTGAGGCGTCTAGCCAACTCTTCGTCGCTGATGAGCAATTGCAGTCTGCGCTCGGGTACGTTCAGTTCGATCATGTCACCGTTTTGCACCACCGCCAGGGGGCCGCCAGCCGCTGCTTCGGGTGTGGTGTGCAGCACCACAGTGCCATAGGCCGTGCCACTCATTCGGGCATCGCTGATGCGCACCATGTCCGTAATGCCTTTGCGCAGCACTTTGGGGGGCAGTGGCATGTTGCCCACTTCGGCCATGCCGGGGTAGCCTTTGGGACCGCAATTTTTCAGCACCAGTATGCAGTTTTCATCCACATCCAAGTTGTCGTCGTCAATGCGTTTGTGAAAGTCATGGCTGTCCTCAAACACCACGGCACGCCCAGTGTGAACCATCAAGGCGGGCGTGGCCGCGCTGGGTTTGATGACCGCGCCGCGAGGGGCCAGGTTGCCACGCAAAATGGCAATACCCGCTTTTTCTTTAAAGGGCGCATCAAATTTTTTGATCACACGGGGGTCGTAGTTCTCAGCTTTGGCAATGTTTTCAGACACACTTTTGCCCGTGACCGTGATGATGTCCTTGTGCAGCAGGTGCTCGATCTCTTTCATGACCACGGGCAAACCTCCGGCGTAGCAAAAGTCTTCCATCAGGTGTTCGCCAGAGGGCTGCAAGTTCAGCAAGCAAGGCAGTTCACTGCCCAAGCGTTCGAAGTCATCCACCGTCAGCTTCAGGCCCAGACGCCCCGCAATGGCGATCAAGTGGATCACGGCGTTGGTCGATCCCCCGATGGCCGCCAGGGTGCGGATGGCGTTTTCAAAGGCTTCGCGCGTAAGTACTTTGCTGATGGTTTGATCGGTGTGCACCATCTCCACAATGCGCCGCCCCGCCTCTCGCGCCAGCACGTTGCGGCGACCGTCGACCGCAGGGTAGGCCGCATTGCCAGGCAGACCAATGCCCAGTGCCTCCACCATGCTGGCCATGGTGCTGGCTGTGCCCATGGTCATGCAATGGCCATGGCTGCGGTGCATGCAACTTTCGGCTTCAAAAAAATCTTGCAGCTTCAAGGTGCCTGCACGAACCTGTTCGCTCATGCTCCAGACCCCTGTACCTGAGCCAAGTTCTTGGCCGCGCCACTTGCCGTTCAGCATGGGGCCGCCTGACACACCAATGGTGGGCAGGCCTGCACTGGATGCCCCCATCAGAAGCGATGGGGTGGTCTTGTCGCAGCCCATCAGCAGCACCACGCCATCAATCGGATTGCCGCGAATGCTTTCCTCCACGTCCATGCTGGCCAGGTTTCTATACAGCATGGCAGTAGGGCGAAGCAAAGTTTCGCCTAAGGACATGACTGGAAATTCGAGCGGAAAACCACCCGCTTCATAAACCCCAATCTTGACTTGTTCTGCCAGCGTTCTGAAGTGCGAATTACAAGGGGTTAATTCGCTGAACGTGTTGCAAATGCCGATGACAGGTCGTCCATCGAATTGGTCATGAGGGACGCCCTTGCCTTTGACCCAGCTTCTGTAAGCAAAACCATCGCGGTCTTGTCTGCCAAACCATTGCTGACTGCGTAGCTCTTCAGGTTTTTTGCGTGGGGTGTTGCTCATGGTCGATGTCCGGGTTGCATGAATTGTGGGCACATTAAGAAAATACTATCGTATGACCTTAGAAAAACAAGAACTGCTTGTAAAGCCAGCGACATCAGCTTGATCTGTCTTCGCTTGATTCATGGATCATTAGGGTTTACCAGAGTCATGTTGAGGCATTCAATCATCATATGATAAGCAAATTGCCAGCGACGTTGAATGATCAAAAATTTTCACAGACACACCCTCGATTTATTGGGTCAAGCCATTTTGTCTGGCCGCTATGCAGTGGGCGCAAGCTTGCCGCCTGAACCCCTTTTGTGTGAAGAATTTGGTGTCAGTCGAACCGTGGTACGTGAGGTCATCAAATCGCTGGTGGCCAAGGGCTTGTTGTTTACCGGGCCCAAAGTGGGCACCCGTGTTTTGCCAGATGCCCACTGGAATTGGTTCGATCCCGATGTGGTCGCATGGCAAGCTCAATGCGGTTTGACCCCTGATTTTTTGAAGGATTTGCAAGAACTTCGTCGCGTGGTCGAGCCAGCTGCGGTGCGTCTGGCGGCCGAACGTGCCACAGCCCAAGACATTGCCTACATTGAAGAGGCCTATGCGGGAATGAAGCAAGCGGTTGAGGTGGGCGGAGATTACGTCACACACGACCTTCGCTTTCATGAAGGCTTGCTTAAGGCATCGCATAACCGCATGCTGGTACAGATGAGCAAGGCTTTGAATGCCTTGTTGCGTACCAGTTTTGAAATATCAACCCGCATCAAAGATGGCACAAAAAAGTCCTTGCCTTTGCACCGCGCGGTGCTCAATGCCGTGATTGCTCGTAACCCTGCCAAAGCCGAGCGTGCCATCATGGTTTTGATCCAAGGTGCCAGTGTGGACATCGATCAAGTGCTGGCCTCCCGGCGTAAATTACCCGGAGTTTCAGGTCGTGCCACCCCTATCAAATCAAAATCAAGATCGAAAAACCGTCTTGAAGTTGTCGTCGCGTAAAAAGGGAGCCGAGTTTGCAAAGATTCATTGATTCATTTTTCAAATTACTGGAACTGCTGGTTGTGGTTTGCTTGGTGGCTATGGTCCTCATGGTCTTTGGCAATGTGGTGCTGCGGTATGGCTTTAATTCGGGCATCTCCATTTCAGATGAAATGTCACGTTATTGCTTCATTTGGTTGACCTACATTGGTGCGATGGTGGCCATGCGGGAAAAAGGTCATCTGGGCGTGGACACGCTGGTGCGGCGCTTGTCTTTAAACGGTAAAAGG
>CAMDXR010000225.1 GCA_945877725.1 Limnohabitans sp. Rim8 | reverse complement strand
CACGAAATGGGCTTTGCCCGCGAAGTCTCCAGCCAGGTGATGTTTTTGCACCAAGGCCGGGTGGAGGAACAAGGGACGCCGGGCGACATTTTGCTCAAGCCCCGCAGCGAACGCTTGCAGCAATTCCTGTCGGGTAATTTGAAGTAAGGCAGCGCTGCTTATTTAAGCTCCTGATGCATGCACACCCTGTGCGCTTTGATCTGTATCGCCTAGACCAGATTGCAATGGTTAAAGACCGCGGCCAGTGGGAAGCTACCCTCACCCTAAAAAAACACCCTGCATAAATCTGCTGTCCTTTGATCCCTGTGGAAGGCCACACCTGCGACCGAATCTTTGCTGAACCCGAAAGCTCTGTGCTCGCGGTGAACATTCGGGAGCAGGGACTCGCTCACGCAAAGAATCAATGGCCATACCACTCACCCAACAAGACTCAGCAACCGTCTCACCAACAAGCTCATGGGCTCGCGCGCTCTGAGAGAAGGATAAAACGCTTCCTTGGTTCATAGCGTTTTGAGGGTGAGCCCATCGCCACCTACTAAAAAGCCAGCGCCGTGGTGTTTTTAACCTCCTCCATCACGGCATAGGTGCGGGTTTCGCGCACGCCGGGCAATTGCCACAGCACGCTGCCGGCAAATTCACGGTAGGCGTTCATGTCGGCGGCGCGAGTTTTTAGCAAGTAGTCAAAACCACCCGCCACCATGTGGCATTCCATGATTTCAGGGCGCACTTGCACCGCAGCCTTGAACTGGTCAAACACATTGGGCGTGGTGCGGTCGAGCATCACTTCGACAAATACCATCATCCCTGCGCCCAGCTTGATGGGGTTGAGCCGCGCCTCATAACCCAAGATAAAACCTTCGCGCGTAAGCCTTTGCACGCGTGCCAAGACCGCCGTGGGCGACAGCGACACCGCTTCGGCCAACTTGAGGTTGCTGATGCGGCCATCGCGTTGCAGCGCATCAAGGATGCGGCGATCAATGCGGTCAATATCTTCTGTTTGGAGGTTCATGCCGAATATTATGAATTGTTAATCGTTATTTTTGGTGATTTATTCACCGTTAAATCCGGATGATAGCGTTTCATACCAACCAAGCCAACATCTGCCCAAAAAGGCAGATTGACCAAAAATGAACGCCATGACCTCCATGACCGACACCTTTGCCAATGCACTGAGCGACGCGTTAACACCATCAGTGCCCACGGTACCGTTACTGGTACCGATGCCGGTACCGATGGCGCTGGGGGCCCAATTCAGCCCCGGCGGTCCGATGCTGGCGCGCTCTGCTTTGCGCGAAGCCATCGCCGATGCCACCCGCTTGCCTGAACCCGAGGCACTGGCGCCGCTGCTGGCCGCGGCCCGCATGAACACGGCCCAAGCCGATCGCACCGACGCATTGGCTCGCCAGTTGGTGCAGGGCATGCGCGAGGGTCCGCAACCAGGCGGACGCGCTGGACGGGTGCAGAGCCTGATGCAGGAATACGCCCTGTCTTCTGAAGAAGGTGTGGCGCTCATGTGCTTGGCCGAAGCCCTGCTGCGCATTCCTGATGCGGCCACGCGCCATGCGCTCATCCGTGACAAGATTGGCCAAGGCGACTGGCAGCAACATGTCGGCAAAAGCCCCTCTTTGTTTGTCAACGCCGCCTCATGGGGCTTGTTGCTCACAGGCAAACTCGTAGCCACACACAATGAAAGCAACTTGTTGTCCGCATTGACCCGGTTGGTGGGCAAGAGCGGCGAGCCGCTGATTCGCCAGGGCGTGCAGCTGGCCATGCAGATGTTGGGCGAGCAATTTGTGACGGGCGAAACGATTGATGAAGCCCTGAAACGCGCCCGTGTCATGGAGGCTCAGGGCTTTCGCTATTCATACGACATGCTGGGCGAAGCGGCCCTGACCGATGCCGACGCGCAGCATTATTTGCAAGCCTATGAAAACGCCATCCACGCGATAGGCCGCGCATCGAACGGGCAGGGCGTGATCAACGGCCCCGGCATCTCCATCAAGCTGTCGGCGCTGCACCCGCGCTACAGTCGTTCGCAGCACCCGCGCGTGATGGACGAGCTGCTGCCCCGCGTGCTGCACCTCACCGAGTTGGCCCGCCATTACGACATCGGCCTGAACATTGATGCCGAAGAGGTAGACCGGCTGGACATTTCGCTGGACCTGCTGGAAGGCCTGTGCACCGCCCCTGGTTTGCAGGGCTGGAACGGCATTGGTTTTGTCATTCAGGCCTACCAAAAGCGCTGCCCGTTTGTGATTGATTTTGTGTTGGATCTGGCCCGCCGCACGGGCCATCGCCTGATGGTGCGATTGGTCAAGGGTGCGTATTGGGACAGCGAGATCAAGCGCGCTCAGCTCGATGGGCAAAGCGATTACCCGGTGTACACGCGCAAACACCACACCGATGTGTCTTACCTGGCCTGTGCACGCCAACTACTGGCCACACCCGAAGCGGTGTACCCGCAATTTGCCACTCACAACGCGCACACGTTGGCCGCCATTGTGCAAATGGCGCAAGACCTGGGCGGCGAATATGCGCCGGGTCAATACGAGTTTCAGTGCCTGCACGGCATGGGCGAGCCCCTGTACCGACAAGTGGTCGCGGGCAGTGCGCTGTCGCGCCCGTGCCGCATTTACGCCCCCGTAGGCACACACGAAACCTTGCTGGCTTATTTAGTGCGACGCTTGCTAGAGAATGGCGCCAACAGCTCGTTTGTCAACCGCATGGCCGATGCAAACGTGTCCATGGACGATCTGGTGCAAGACCCGGTGCAGAAAACAGAGCAAGAAGCCCAGCGCCACGCGCAAGAAGCCCTGAGCACAGCACAAGAGGAATATCGCCAAGGCCAGCCGCACCCCCAAATTTCTTTGCCCGAACAGTTGTTTGGGGCCAGCCGCAGCAATTCCAGTGGCCCGGATTTAGCGCACGAACCCACGCTGCGCCAATTGGCAGCCCAAATGCAGGCGCACAGTCACGATCCAGACAGGGTTTCGGTTCAGGCTTTGACATTGACGCCCCTGTTGGCAAGTCCATTAGCAGACGGTGAAGTCAGTGAGCGAGTGATTTTGCGCAACCCTGCGGACCCCCATGATGTGTTGGGCACGGTGCAATACGCCAGCGCGGCCGATGTGGATGCGGCGCTGCAAGCGGCCACCGATGGGGCACTGGCCTGGGCGCAAACACCACCCGCACAACGCGCCGCCCTGCTAGAGCGGGCCGCTGATTTGCTGCAAGCCGATGCCCCGCAGGTCATGGCCTTGCTGGTGCGCGAGGCGGGCAAAACCTGGAGCCATGCCGTGGCCGAACTCCGCGAAGCGGTCGACTTTTTGCGCTACGACGCGGCGCAGGTACGGCGAGATTTTGATAACCAGACCCACACCCCACTGGGTCCGGTGGTGTGCATCAGCCCGTGGAATTTTCCGCTGGCGATTTTTGTAGGCCAAGTAGCCGCCGCACTGGCCGCAGGCAACACAGTGCTGGCCAAACCTGCCGAACAAACCCCCGCCATTGCCGCGTTGGCCGTGCAAGCTTTTTGGCAAGCTGGTGTACCCCACGCGGCACTGCAACTGTTGCCTGGTCTGGGCCGCAAAGTGGGCATGCAGTTGGTCAGCGATGCACGGGTGCAGGGCGTGTTGTTTACAGGCTCCACAGAAACGGCCCGCGTGCTGCAAGCAGCGCTGTCCGAGCGACTGAATGCGCAAGGGCAGGCAGTGCCCTTGGTTGCCGAAACAGGCGGTCAAAACTGCATGGTGGTGGACTCGTCTGCCCTGCTGGAGCAGGTGGTGACAGATGCCGTGGCGTCGGCGTTCGAGGCAGCAGGTCAGCGCTGCTCGGCGCTGCGTGTGTTGTGTGTGCAAGACGATGTAGCCGATCGCCTGATCGAGATGCTGCAAGGGGCCATGGCCGAGCAAACCCTGGGCACTCCGGCGCAACTGGCTGTGGACATTGGCCCCGTGATTGATGCGCGTGCCCGCGACACCATAGAAGCCCATGTGCAAGCTATGCAACAACGCGGTTGCAAGGTGCACCGCATCAGCCGAACGGCTCTGACAGATTTGCCAAACGGCACCTATGTGCAACCCACCTTGATCGAGATCGGGCGCACGGCCAAGCTCACGTTATTGGAGCGCGAAGTGTTTGGTCCGGTGCTGCACATCGTGCGCTATGCGCGCCAAGAGCTGGCTCAGTTGCTACAAGCCATTGACAACACCGGCTATGCCCTGACGCTGGGCGTGCACTCGCGAATTGAGGAAACCATTGACCAAGTGATTGCGCACAGTCGCGCGGGTAACGTGTATGTGAACCGCAACATGGTGGGCGCGGTCGTCGGCGTGCAACCCTTTGGGGGCGAAGGGTTGTCGGGCACGGGCCCCAAAGCGGGTGGCCCTTTGTACTTGCTGCGGCTGCTGGCCCACTGCCCTCACAATGCCGCATTGCAAAGCGTGAAAGCCTGTGGGGCTGCAGCGCTAACGCGAACCACACCCGGATTCCAAGCGCTGCACGATTGGGCGGTGGCGCAAGCTAACTCGCCCTTTGATCGGTCGCATTTGACGGACTCAAATTCGGAGCGATTGTCTTTGGCGCAGTTGTGCTCCCGGTTCGCAGCGGCCAGCCCGTCAGATCTGCAAGCGCTCTTGCCCGGCCCCACCGGCGAACGCAACCTTTACCAAGTGCAAGCGCGTGCGCGCGTGTTGTGCCTGACAGGTGAGCATGCACATGCAGAAAGCGATCGCCTGTACCAACTGGCCGCCGTGTTGGCCGTGGGCAGTCACGCTGTATGGCCCTCGTCGGCACGCGCCTTGTGGCAACGCTTGCCCGCAGAGGTGCAAGCCCATATCAGCCTAGAAGCTCAAGCGTTGGTAAATGCTTCCGCCTCCTTGCCCGTGGATGCCGTTTTGCTGCATGCCGACGCCGATACCACCTTGCAAATCATGCGTGCATGGGCACAGCGTGCGGGGGCCATCGTTTCGCTCACCACCCTCAAGCCCGGCGAGCAAAACATCCCATTGGAACGTTTGGTCACCGAGCGCAGCATCAGCACCAACACCGCCGCTGCCGGGGGGAATGCCAGTTTGATGACTCTGAACGACTGAACCTGTGCGATTGAACCTGGCCGACTGAACCCCTCCAATCAGCCAGCCCGGCTCCTGAGCTGATCGCGCACCTGAATCTGCACTTGTTCTTCGGCCTTGATCTGGTCGCGGGTCTGGTTCAGGCTTTGCTCTTGTACTCTCAATTGCGTCATCAAACGCTCTTGCTTGCGCAGCTGCTCCAGCACCTCGGGCTTGTCTTGGGCATGGTCTTGCAGCTGGTGAGCGAGGTGCTGCGGGTCATGAAGGCGCTGGCCCACGAGGGCCGCACCATGGTGGTGGTGACGCACGAAATGGGCTTTGCCCGCGAAGTCTCCAGCCAGGTGATGTTTTTGCACCAAGGCCGGGTGG
>CAMDXR010000224.1 GCA_945877725.1 Limnohabitans sp. Rim8 | reverse complement strand
TATGGTCCTAAGGGCATCGGTGCTTTGTATGTGCGCCGCAAGCCCCGCGTGCGCCTGGAAGCACAAATGCACGGCGGAGGTCACGAGCGCGGCATGCGTTCAGGCACTTTGCCCACTCACCAGTGCGTGGGCATGGGTGAAGCCTTTCGCATTGCCAAACTTGAAATGGCCCAAGACAACGCCAAAGCGCGCGCCCTGCATGACCGCTTGATCAACGGTTTAAGCGACATGGAGCAGGTGTTTCTTAACGGGCACGCCACCCAGCGCGTACCGCACAACATCAACATGAGTTTTAACTTTGTTGAAGGTGAGTCATTGATCATGGGCATTAAGGGCCTGGCTGTTTCATCGGGTTCGGCTTGCACTTCGGCCAGTTTGGAGCCCAGTTATGTGCTGCGCGCCCTGGGACGAAGCGACGAACTGGCCCACAGCAGCTTGCGCATGACCATTGGCCGATGGACCACTGAAGAAGACATTGACTACGCGATCAAGACCATCCGCGAAAATGTGGCCAAACTGCGTGATTTGAGCCCCCTGTGGGAAATGCACAAAGACGGCATCGATTTGAGCACCATCCAATGGGCAGCCCATTGATATTGATGACTTTGAGGGACGGATCTTTGTCTCCGTCGCGAACTGTTAAATAAAGGAAAAAACATGGCTTATTCAGAAAAAGTGGTTGACCACTACGAAAACCCCCGCAACGTAGGCTCTTTCGACAAGGGTGACGACAGCGTAGGAACCGGCATGGTTGGTGCCCCGGCTTGCGGCGACGTGATGAAGCTGCAAATCAAGGTCAATCCGCAAACCGGGGTCATCGAAGATGCACGCTTTAAAACCTATGGCTGCGGATCGGCCATCGCCTCCAGTTCACTGGTCACTGAATGGGTCAAAGGCAAAACGCTAGACGAAGCAGCCGCCCTGAAAAACAGCCAAATTGCCGAAGAACTGGCACTGCCCCCCGTCAAAATTCACTGCTCCATCTTGGCCGAAGACGCCATCAAGGCTGCTGTGGACGACTATAAAAAGAAACACCTGAACTGACATGGCCATCACTTTGTCTGCTGCCGCAGCACGGCACGTTACCCGTTACCTCTCTAAGCGTGGCGCCGGTGTCGGCGTGCGTTTGGGGGTCAAAACCACGGGTTGTTCGGGCTTGGCCTACAAACTCGAATATGTGGACGAGATCGCCCCTGAAGACGTCGTCTTTGAAGGCCATGGCGTCAAGGTGCTGGTTGACCCGAAAAGTCTGGCCTACATTGACGGCACTGAGCTTGATTTTGTTCGCGAAGGCCTGAACGAAGGTTTCCGCTTCAACAACCCCAATGAGCGTGATCGCTGTGGTTGTGGCGAATCCTTCCGTGTCTGACGAAGTTCTGGGACCCGTTTGAGTGATTTCTCTTCAGGCCAACGACTTTGAGTTGTTTGATGTTCCTGTGCAGTTTGCGCAGGACAGGGCCCAATTGGATGCCCGGTGGAAAACCCTCCAGCGCGAAGCCCACCCTGACCGATTTGCCGCCGAAGGCACCGCCGCCCAACGTGTGGCCATGCAGTGGTCGGTGCGCATCAATGAGGCTTATCAACGGATGAAAGACCCACTCAAACGTGCCGCTTATTTGTGTGAAATGCAGGGTTGCCCGGTGCAATCCGAAAGCAATACCGCTATGCCTGCCGCATTTTTGATGCAGCAAATGGAATGGCGCGAAACTCTGGATGACACCACTCATGCTGAAGGGCTTGAAGCCTTGGCCGCCGAAGTTGCCGCCGCGCAGCGTCACCTGCACCAGGATCTGGCCCGGTTGCTAGACCAGGCCCAAGACCCGGTTCAGGCCGTTGGGCAGGTGAGGGCCCTGATGTTCATTGAACGTTTCATGCAAGATGTGAACGCTAAACTCGACCGATTGACTTGACCTTTAAGACACTTCGCCTAACAGGGCTAAGTGACTTCACAACACCCCTCTGATTGACCATGGCGTTACTGCAGATTTCTGAACCGGGCCAATCGCCCGACCCCCACCAACGCCGCATAGCTGTTGGCATTGATCTTGGTACCACCCATTCACTGGTGGCGTCGGTCAGAAACGGTGTGTCTGAATGCTTGCCCGACGATGAGGGGAGGGTGATTTTGCCCTCTGTTGTGCGCTTCATGCCAGGCCAGGGGCGGCAAATTGGTTTTGAGGCCCTGCAAGCCGCCGCCACCGACCCGGTCAACACCATTGCCTCGGTCAAGCGGTTCATGGGGCGGGGGCTTAAAGACATTGCCGACATCAGCAAACTGCCTTACCAATTCATCGACAGCGAAGCGGGCATGTTGAGCCTTCAGACAGTGCAAGGTGCCAAATCACCCGTAGAAGTGAGTGCCGAAATTCTGGCCACCTTGCGGTACCGCGCTGAAGACACCTTTAACGATGACATTTACGGTGCGGTCATCACCGTGCCCGCTTACTTTGACGACGCCCAACGGCAAGCCACCAAAGACGCAGCGCAATTGGCAGGCTTGAACGTGCTGCGGCTCATCAATGAACCCACAGCCGCTGCCATTGCTTATGGACTGGACAACGCCAGTGAAGGTGTTTATGCCGTGTTCGACTTGGGGGGCGGCACTTTTGATATTTCAATCCTTCGCTTGACCCAAGGCGTCTTCGAGGTGCTGGCCACTGGCGGCGACTCTGCGCTGGGGGGCGATGATTACGACCAAGCCCTGGCCGATGCAGCCATGGCACAGCAGCCAACTTTGCAAGCCGTGACGGCCCAGGACAAAACCCAACTCAAGGCGTCGGCCCGCGCGGCCAAAGAAAGCCTGACCCAAGCTGATGCTGTCAGTTTGAGTGTGAGCTTGTCAACGGGCAATTTGGCTTGCCAGTTGAGCCGAGCCCAATTTGAACAAGCGACGCAACACTTGACGCAGCGTTGCATGACGGCCGTGCGCAAAGTCCTGCGCGATGCCCAAATGGCCAAAGAAGATGTGCAAGGGGTGGTGATGGTGGGTGGCTCGACCCGCATGCCGCAAATTCAACAGGCCGTGGCCCACTTTTTTGGGCAAGCACCGCTGAATAATCTCAACCCCGATGAAGTCGTGGCCTTGGGGGCTGCCATTCAGGCCAACCAACTGGCTGGAAACAACGCTGCGGGTGAATTGCTTTTGCTGGACGTGATTCCTTTGTCGCTGGGCATTGAAACCATGGGGGGCTTGGTGGAGCGCATCATTCCTCGTAACCAGACCATTCCGACGGCCATGGCGCAAGACTTCACCACGTACCAAGACGGTCAAACTGCATTGGCGCTGCATGTGGTGCAAGGTGAGCGTGATCTGGTGCAAGATTGCCGCAGCTTGGCCCGCTTCGAATTGCGTGGAATTCCACCCATGGCCGCAGGTGCTGCGCGCATCCGTGTCACCTTCACGGTGGACGCTGATGGTCTGTTGAGCGTGGACGCCAAAGAACAACTGAGCGGGGTACAAGCCCGAATTGATGTCAAGCCTTCGTATGGACTCAGTGATGATCAAATCGCCACCATGCTGAAAGAAAGCTTTACCACCGCGCAAGCCGATATGAAAGCCCGAGCCCTGGTTGAAGCCCGGGTTGACGCTGACCGCATGCTGTTAGCTACCCGAAGTGCCTTGCAAGCCGATGGCCACCTGCTGAGCGAGCAAGACCGCAGCGCCATTGAGGCCTTGATGGCCGCACTTCAAGCCATGCTCTTGACCGAGCAAGAGGCCCAAGTGCTCGAAGACGCTACTCAAGCATTGGCCAAAGGAACTGAGGCATTTGCCGCTGAGCGCATGAATTACAGTATTCAAAAAGCATTGGCTGGGCAAAACATCCAGTCCTTGTAAAAGTTACCACCGCATTAAAAAAACAGACATCTCCATGCCCGTCATCAAAATACTCCCGCATCCTGAATACTGTCCCAGTGGGGCAGAAATCACAGCCCCCTCGGGCACCAGCATTTGTGAGGCCTTGCTGGACAACAAAATCAATATTGAACATGCCTGTGACATGAGCGCGGCTTGCACCACATGCCATGTGGTTGTGCGTCAAGGATTTAACAGCCTGAACGAGATGGAAGAAACAGAAGAAGACCTGCTCGACCGAGCCTGGGGACTGGAGCCCAACTCCCGTTTGAGTTGCCAAGCCTATGTCGCCAAAGAGGATTTGTTGATCGAAATTCCGCGATACACCATCAACCACGCCAAAGAGCTTCACTGAGCGGGCGGAGCCAAAAAACATGCGTCAAATTGTTTTGGACACTGAGACTACTGGGTTGTCGGCCGAAGGTGGCGACCGCATCATTGAGCTGGGCTGCGTTGAGCTGTTCGCCCGGAAACTCACTGGCAATAACCTCCATTTTTACTTTAACCCTGAACGCGACAGCCACGAAGACGCGCTGAAGGTACACGGCATCAGCAACGAGTTTTTGCGCGACAAACCCAAATTTGCCCAGTTGAGTGACGAAATTCTGGCTTACCTGAGCGACGCAGAAATCATCATTCACAACGCAGCGTTTGATGTCAGCTTCTTGAATAAAGAGCTTGAACGCATAGGCAAGAAACCTTTTACCCATTACGTCAACGGCGTGGTGGACACCTTGGTCATGGCCAAGGAAATGTTCCCGGGCAAGCGCAACAGCCTAGATGCCCTGTGTGACCGTCTGGAGGTGGACAACTCGGGTCGTACATTGCATGGGGCCTTGTTAGATGCCGAACTGCTGGCCGATGTTTACATCAACATGACGCGTGGGCAAGAGGCCCTGATGATCGACGCGGGCGATGCCTCTAACGACACCCAACGTGAAATTGTGACCGTTGATCTGAGGCACTACGAACTGCCTGTTTTAATGGCCAACGCACAGGAAACTACAGCCCATGATGACGTTTTGTCGCAA
The DNA here is from genome assembly GCA_945877725.1 of Limnohabitans sp. Rim8. Classification (GTDB taxonomy): domain Bacteria; phylum Pseudomonadota; class Gammaproteobacteria; order Burkholderiales; family Burkholderiaceae_C; genus Limnohabitans_A. Next base: position 640 of record CAMDXR010000224.1, on the reverse strand, counting down.
CTTGATAAATCCAGTGGTGGCAAAACCATATGGCGACAGTCGGCCGGAATTTAGACATTCAGTATTGCATCACAGCCATTTTTTAGTGGTTGAAGAGCCGAATCCTGCTGATTTTTATGCCATAATTTGCGGCTTCGCTATCAAGCGATAGGGCGGTTAGCTCAGGGGTAGAGCACTGCATTCACACTGCAGGGGTCACAAGTTCGAAACTTGTACTGCCCACCAAAAATTCCCAATGAAATCAAGCACTTAGAGGAAACTCTAAGTGCTTTTTTGTTTCCTGATGGGGAAAAAGTGGGGAATTCCAGGGGGCGACAAGGCGGTATATTTGCGTTTCACCAGTGAATGGAAACACGTATGACCAGCCAAAAAAGTAAAAGTGGCCGCCATGCCACGCATGACCAGCGAAACTTTGCTGGCGAGGTGCTGGCTCAATACGACGAATGTAGGGATGTGACGATACTGGTAGATGCTTTACGCCATTTCCAACGTACAGGTGATTTCAGCCCTTTCAGTGGTGATAACCAGCACCTTAAAAAGAGGGCAATCTTCCATCGGATTTATGCGCATTCAAGTTCACTGCGCGGGGGTCAGTTGGATGACTATGCATCGGTCGTAGCTGCGAAATACGGTTTTTCAG
>CAMDXR010000223.1 GCA_945877725.1 Limnohabitans sp. Rim8 | reverse complement strand
GCACGCCCACGGCCATGAGCATGTTGTCGAGCAACTGACCTTCTGGCCCGGTGAAGGGCTGACCCTGCTGGTCGTCTTCTTGCGATGGCGAATCGCCCACCACCATCCAACGCACAGCTTGAGTGGCAGAGGCATTGGCATTGGCAGTGGCAGTGGCAGATTCAACAGCTTCAGCAGGCAGGGCGTGGCCGCTGCCCAAAATTGGTGTTTTGCGAGCGCTGCACAAAGCACACGCTTGGCAAGCGTTGACCGCTTCTTGCAAGGCGGGCCAATCCATGTCGGCAATGCCTGCGGGCAGGGGGGCCAAGGCTTGGGCCGATGCAGCGGCTGTTTTGCCTGCGCTGGAAGCAGCGGATGCATTGGCTGGTTTAACTGGGTTAACTGGTTTAACTGGTTTAACTGGGTTCAGGCCGCTCGGTGTCCCCGGCCTGACCGGGCGCGAAGCCAACGGCGATGGGTTTGCTTGGGGCATGGGGGGGGAGGTCGCCCCTGCGGTAGCTGATGGCGTGGCCCCTGCGGTAGCCGGGTGGCCCTGCCCCTGCACACTCCCCTGCACACTCCCCAGCACTTGCGCTGGCGCTTCCGAGGCAGTTTCTTCGGTGCGCTGTGGCCACCAAACACGCACGCCCATTTCGGCCAGCATGGCGCGTTGGCGGTCGTTCAGGTCGAATCGGGTGGGGTCGCTCATGTTCAGGTTCGGTTCGGGTGCAGTTTAAGGTGCAAGTTCGGGTACAAGTTCGGGTGCAGGTGCAGGTTCACAGTTTCAAACTCATGACCACCGCGTGCTCGCGCTGTTGGCGATCTGCCGGATAGTAATCTTTGCGGATGCTGACTTGGCGAAAGCCATAACGCTCATACACCTTCAGGGCGCGCAGATTGCTTTGCCGCACTTCCAGCCACAGCCATTGCGCCCCTTCGTGGCGCGACAGCAGCGACAAAGCGTCCATCATCATGTGGCCCCATCCTTGGCCCTGGCGTACAGGGGCCACGGTGATGTTGAGCAAATGCATTTCTTCGAAGCCCCGCATGGCCAAAAAATAACCCAACAACTCATCCTCATACCAAAGGCATTGGGCCTCGAACAGGGGGTTAAGAGAGTCCCTGAAGTTGCCCCGCGTCCACGGGTGGCTGTACGCAGTTTGTTCGATGGCCATGACAGCATCCAGTTGGTCTGGCGTCATGGGGGCCAAGGTGACCGCGTTGCGCATGGCCTCGGTGGGTGGATGGGTCGTGGACGCGGCCAAAGGGTTCAACTTCATGTGCCGACTTTCAGACCTTGTCTGGCATTGGGGGGGCGATTTGGGGCCCGATTCGGGGGGCGACTTCAGCAGAGGCTTGGGTAACAGCGGGCGCACTGGCCACCTGAGGTGCGGCCAGCTGCGCTGCAGCTGCTTGCGCCGAAGCTTGGGCTTTCAACACCTCGCGCTCGGCGGTGGTGTTGGCCACTTTGTCTCTTATATAGAGCGGCATGGCCTGATCGGCAGGCACCGCCAAGCCCTGCGCCCACAGTGCAGGGGCCAAACGCAACAGGGCCGTGGCGGTAGGCAAAGCCTGGCACCGAGGCCCGGCGGGCAAACGGTCGCCATAGGCTGCAAAAGCGTTGCCTGCCAACAGCACATCATTTGCTTGGCCCTGCGATGGGTCTTGACCTGTCACTTGTCCTTGGCCTTTCCACTCCCCTTGCATATTTTTGGGCTCGGGCAGTTTCACCTTTTCTGGCGCGCCCACTTGCAAAGCGCCAAGCGCATGCCAATGGCCCTGGACATCACTCAGCACATCGTCAACCGGTTGATGGGTCACGGCCTGCCAGCGGTAGGTGGCGCTGTAAACCTCGTCCATGCGAGCGTCCAGCAAGGCCAGCACCGTGAGCGGGGCAGAAGTCTGGGCAGGGACATTTCGGTGGTCATGGTCATGGTCATGGTCATGATCTTGGCCTTGTGCCCCCCCGCCGCCCGACTGCGCTTGCAGATACCGCGCCTCTTCGGCCACGGCCAGCAAAGTGTCTATGGGCAACACAGGAATGTCTGCCCCAAAGGCCAAGCCTTGCGCCACCGCACACGCCGTGCGCAAGCCGGTAAAAGAGCCTGGCCCCCGACCCAACACAATCGCATCGAGCGAGGCCAGCGGCATGTCGGCCTCGGCCAGCATGGCCAGCACGGCAGGAATCAGGCCGCTTGAAGCCTGCGCACCACCGGGCAAGGTTTGCGTCCAGACTTGCGGCCCCCGCGCCACGGCCAAAGACAAGACATCGGTGCTGGTGTCAAACGCCAGCCAACGCCATTCTTTGGAATTTTTAGAATTTTTAGACTCTTTGACTGTTTTGGCGATTTGGACTGTTTGAAGGGCGGCGCTCATGACTTGCTCCCAGACACAAGGGCATCGCCCAAAACCGGTGCAACTGCTGCCTGATCTTTTGCGAGGGCGACCGAAGCGTCAGAATTTACGGTGGCTTCCATGCTTGTAGCGCCAGCGCCAGTGGCAGTGGCGGTGGCCGCAGTCTTAGCCTGGCGCACACCAAACAAAATGCCACTGGTGACCAGCGCCAGCCCCGCCAGCAAGTTCCAGTGCAGAGGTTCCCCCAAAAACCACACCGCCCCCAAGGCCGACAAACCGGGCACCAGGGCGGTGACCATGGTGGAACGCACCGGGCCATAGTGGCGCACCATCTGCGTGAAGGTGATGCCTGAAATAACCACCGAACCCACCCCCTGAAAAACGGCCTGAAACACGATTTCAGACACCGGCACTTGCCCCAAATGGGTGAGCAACACGCCCGTGCCAATCAACAAGAGATACAGGGGCACAAAGGCCACAAAAGCAAAGGCGGTGATGGCCATGGTGGCCCGCACCGCATCCAGCCCCAAGCGGCGCACAGTCACGCTGTAACCAGACCAGCACAGGGCAGCCAGCATGAACAATAAATCGCCCTTCCAGACCTCGCCGCCCTGAAAGGCCATGAGCAAACTTGCACCGCCCACCAACACGTCGCCCAGCACGATGAAGCCCAGCCCCACGGCGCGACCCGCAGAGACTTTTTCGCGCAGCACCAACCAAGCCAGCAAGGTGGTCCACAACGGCAAGCTGCCGGGCATGAGCACCGAGGCGTGCGATGCAGGGGCAAAAAAGAAGCCGTTGTACGCCAACACGGCATACAACAAACCGCCCAAAATCCCCGCTTGCACCGTGGCCCCCAACGGCAACGGCGACAGCCCGCCCAAAGAGCCCACTTTCTGCCCCGCCTGCCGGGCAGACCGCATCAGCCACCAAGCCCAAGGCAACAAGACGGCACTGGCCCCCAGAATGCGGGCCAGCGCAATGTCCAGCGGCAGCAAGCCCCGAGCAACAGAGGCCCGCGATATGACAATGAAACCCGTCCAGATGAGCACCGTGATGACCGCAGAGATGAGCCCAACGGTTTTTGAAGAAAATCGCATGGCCCGAATCATAAGGCCCCGGACAAATAGCCTGCCCTCAGCGGCGGACCACCCACATGGATCCCAAAATGACCCCCCCAAGTCCGATGACATGCCAAATGGTCACGGGTTCTGAAAAAACCAGCACACCAAACACAAATCCAAAAATGGGCACCCAAGAAATGAAGCTCGAAGTGCGCCCCACGCCGAGGGTCGAAATGCCCATTGACCAGACAACCGAGCCGATGCCGGTGGCCAGGATGGCAGAAAAGCCCACCCAAAACCATTGCCACAAGTTCATGGCCCGAAAATCACCCAGCGGGTGGTCCACCGCCGCCACCAGATGCAGGCACAACATCAAGGCCCCTGCGGTGTGTACGGCCCAGCTCACCGAGATCGGTGAAGCGTTCAGGGTTAAACGCTGAATGCACAACCCGCCCAGTGCGAACCCCAACACTGAACAAAAAATCCAGACATCCCCCCAGGCAGCGGAAGTCAGGGCCGCGTTATGTTTGTTCAGGATCACGGCGGCTACTCCGGCCAAGGCCAGCCCCATTCCTGCAATTTGACGCGGCAAAATGGCCCGACGAAACGCCAGGGCTTCAAAGCTCAACGACACCATCGGTCCAAGCGCCATGACCAGTGCCGCATTAGTGGCAGAGGTTTGAGAAAGCCCCGTGGCAAATGCAATTTGCTGGCAATACACCAGAAAAAAAGCCGCCAAGAACAGCAAAGCCCAGTCAGGCAGCTTCCAATGCGCCAATGAGTCTCCCCAGCGCCAAGCGATCCCGGCTAGCACGCTTGAGGCGATCACCATTCTGATGGACGCCACCCAAAAAATGTCCAGCGTTTCGGTCAACATTTTGACGGCCGAAAGGTTGACGCCCCATACCATCATGGTCACAAAGAGGGCCCAATAGACTTGCTTTGTTTTGGGATGAAAGCCCGCAAGCATGGGGCGTCGCTCTTGGCTAGCGGGCATCAAACCACCACAAATGGCTCGACCAAAAAGGTGGTGATTTCGTCTATGAATGTTGTAGCGTGCTGCATAGTTTGAACTCCCTGCGGCGAAGCAAAGGCGGCGCTCAGGGCTTCCGTGCTCTCAAACCAGAGTTCCACAATGCCATCTATAGGTAACCCGTCATACCCCACCCCCTGCCCTTTGGGCGACTCTCGATGGGTGATCAGGTTTTGCCGATAGCCCAGAACACCGGGCAAGGTCTTGACCCACACCGAATGCACGTCGCGCCACTCGTGTGCAAAAACCTCGGGCGATACGTCGGCACGGCGGCGTAAAAACGACATCCGCTTCAGCGCTTGGCCGGGCGCAGGCGGCGCAATCACCTGAAAGGGTTCGGCCGTCACGATACGAAGGTGGCCGATGAAGTGGTTTTCGTCCTTGATGAGTTTGTCACCCAGCGCCTCGGAAAATGCGTCTTTCATGCGTTTGGAGTTGTCAAACCAAAGTTGGGATATGCCATCAACTGTTTCGGGACCACGTTTGTAACTGATGCCCCGCTGGGCTGAATCAGTGACATGGTTTTGTTGATAGGCCAATAGCCCTGGCAATTGCGCTGCAAGCCCTGCGTGTTGCTCGCGCCAATAGCTGCGAAATCGCTCGGTTGACCAGTCCGTACGTTTATTCAACAGTCCCATTCGAACTTGCATGCTTTATCTCCTGTGTTGTGAGGGTCTTGGGTGACTGACATGCGGCAGGGCATCAAGCGCCAGTAGCAGGGGGGAGTTTGTCCAGCACGGTTTGCCGCTTTTCAAGCCAAACCCGATGCCGCAATGGCCAATCGCTGAATGTCGGATCACGTTCAAGTGCCCATTGCGCGTGCAGGGGCCAGTAAGGGTCAAACAAGGCTTCACGACCAATGGCTACCAGATCTGCGCTGCCCGATGTCAGAATTTCTTCAGCTTGGTGCGCATCAACAATCATGCCGACCGCTTGCGTCAAAACACCTGTGTGCGACTTGATGCGACGGGCAAAGGGCACCTGAAAACCCAGCCCACGCGGCACCGGCAGTGCGTTGGTTTGTTCAGTAAGTCCACCCGAAGAGCAATCCATCACGTCGACCCCCACAGCCTGGAGCCGTGCCACCAACACCAGCGTGTCATCCTCGCTC
>CAMDXR010000222.1 GCA_945877725.1 Limnohabitans sp. Rim8 | reverse complement strand
TCAGCCTCTTTGCGCCTGGCCATTGCGTCATTGCGCAGTCGAGGGGAAACCGTGGTTTGTGTCCTGCCAGGGCACGAAAGCGAAGTGGATGAATTTCATTGCGACCGCGAACTGATCGAAGCATCAGGGCAGTGGTTGGTGCAAGCTCTTTGAGAAAGAAAATTTCAAGCATGAACATGAAGCAAGGCCGTAACGTGGTCGTCGTGGGGACCCAGTGGGGCGATGAAGGCAAAGGCAAACTGGTCGACTGGTTGACCGAAAGCGCTCAAGGCGTGGTGCGTTTTCAGGGGGGGCACAACGCAGGCCACACCTTGGTGATCAACGGTGTCAAAACCGCTTTGCACCTGATCCCCAGCGGCATCATGCGCGCGGGCGTCAAGTGCTACATCGGCAACGGTGTGGTCTTGTCGGTGCCCAAATTGCTCGAAGAAATTGCGGGCCTGGAAAAAGCCGGCGTCGAGGTGCGTTCGCGGTTGCGCGTGAGTGAGGCTTGCCCGCTGATTCTTCCTTATCACGTTGCACTGGATGTCGGGCGTGAAGCGGCCAAAGAAAAGGCCGGAACCGCCAAAATCGGCACCACAGGTCGGGGCATTGGCCCTGCCTACGAGGACAAAGTGGCGCGCCGTGCCCTGCGCGTGCAAGACCTGAAATACCCTGAGCGCTTTGCCACCAAGCTGCGTGAAAACCTGGCTTTGCACAACGAAGTTCTGGTCAATATTCTGGGGGCCTCGCCGGTTGACTTTGACACCACTTACAACGAAGCCATGGCCTATGCCAAAGACTTGTTGCCCATGGTGGCCGATGTCTCCAGAGAGTTGAACGACGCCCACAAAGCCGGTGCCAACCTGCTGTTTGAAGGTGCACAAGGCACTTTGCTGGACGTGGACCACGGCACTTACCCCTTTGTGACCTCGAGCAACTGCGTGGCAGGCAACGCAGCAGCGGGCGCGGGCGTTGGCCCCGGCATGCTGCATTACATCTTGGGCATCACCAAGGCCTATTGCACCCGCGTGGGCGGCGGTCCGTTTCCCACCGAGCTGGACTGGGAAACCCCCGGTACACCGGGTTATCACATGTCGACTGTGGGAGCCGAAAAAGGCGTCACCACGGGCCGCTCACGTCGCTGCGGTTGGTTTGACGCCGCCTTGCTCAAACGCAGCGCGCAGGTCAACGGCTTGTCGGGTTTGTGCATTACCAAGCTGGATGTGTTGGATGGCCTGAAGGAATTGCTGCTGTGCACCGGCTACGAGTTGGATGGCGAAACCATCGACATTCTGCCCATGGGTGCTGACGAAATTGCCCGCTGCAAACCCATTTACGAAGTCATTCCCGGCTGGACCGAAACCACGGTGGGCGTGACCGAGATGGACAAACTGCCCGCCACTGCACGCCGTTACCTCGAGCGCATTGCCGAAGTCACGGGGGTGCCGGTGCATGTGGTGTCCACCAGCCCAGACCGGGACCACACCATCTTGTTGCACAACCCCTTTGCAGCCTGAACACGGGCTCTTGGCCCCCAAACACCCACCTCAAACCCTGACTTTTTTTGGAGCAGACCCATGTTGACCGAAGACGGCAAGCACCTGTACGTAAGCTACGACGAGTACCACAACCTCATCGAAAAGCTGGCCATCAAGATTCACCAGTCGGGCTGGGAATTTGACAACATCCTTTGCTTGGCCCGTGGCGGCATGCGCCCCGGCGACATCCTTTCGCGTGTTTTTGACAAACCGCTGGCCATCATGTCCACCAGCTCCTACCGGGCTGAGGCGGGCACGGTGCAAGGCCATCTGGACATTGCCCGTTACATCACCACACCCAAGGGCGAAATTGCCGGCAAAGTGCTGTTGGTTGACGACTTGGCCGACACCGGCCACACCTTGCGTGCCGTGGTGGACCAGTTGAAAAACAACTACAAACCCATTACTGAGTTGCGCACCGCCGTGATCTGGACCAAGGGCGTTTCGGCTTTCAAAGCCGATTACTCGGTAGAAGAATTGCCAACCAACCCCTGGATTCACCAACCTTTTGAGCCGTATGACAACATGCGCCCCGAGAAGTTGCTCGAAAAATGGAGCGTTTGAGCGGTTTATATTAGACGCAGCCCAGCGCGATTGACCTCACACAGCCTCCTTTTGGAGGCTGTTTGCATTAGGATGACCCGATGAAAAATGCCGATCTTTCCAAGCTCATGACCGGGTTGATTCACCACCCTTACACCCCTCCTGCGGGTTTTGATGCCCCTCAGCCCGGGGTGTTCAAGGCCTCCACGGTTTACTTTCCCACCGTGGCCGATATGCGCCAACGCGAATGGAAAGACAAATCGGCCTACACCTACGGTTTGCACGGTACCCCCACCACCTACCTGCTCGAAGAGCGTTTGTGTACGCTGGAAGGGGGCGCGCAATGTCTGCTGGTCCCCAGTGGTTTGGCGGCATTGGCAACGGTGGCCTTGGCGCTGCTGCAAAGCGGCGATGAGCTTTTGCTGCCAGACAACGCCTACGGCCCAAATAAAGCACTGGCCGAAGGCCAATTGCGGGGTTACGGCATCACGCATCAGGTTTATGACCCGATGGACCCCGACGATTTGGCCCGCAAAATCAGCCCCCGCACCCGTTTGGTCTGGTTGGAAGCGCCGGGCTCGGTCAGCATGGAGTTTCCTGATTTGCCTGCAATGGTGCGCATTTGTAAAACGCAGGGCGTGTTGTGCGCCCTCGACAACACCTGGGGGGCAGGGCTCGCGTTTAAGCCCTTTGACTTGTCAGGCCATGCCCCAAGCGCCGAACCCGCATTGGCAGTAGACATCAGCGCCCATGCGTTGACCAAGTACCCCAGTGGCGGTGGCGATGTGCTGATGGGCAGCATCATCACCCAAGACCCGGCGCTGCATTTGAAGCTCAAGTTGTGCCACATGCGCTTGGGTCTGGGGGTAGGGGCCAACGACGTAGAGGCTGTGCTGCGCGCTTTGCCCAGCATGGGTTTGCGCTATGTCGCGCAAGACCTCACTGCGCGCACCCTGGCGGCCTGGTGGCAAGCACAGCCGCAGTGTGCGCAACTGCTGCACCCGGCATTTGAGGGCGCGCCAGGCCATGGGCACTGGCAAGCCCTTTGCGAAACTCAAACCGGGCAAGGCTTGGCAGCGGGTTTGTTCAGCGTGATGATCGATGCACGCTACCCCCAAGCTCAGGTGGATGCGTTTTGTGACGCTTTGAAGCTCTTCAAGATTGGCTACAGCTGGGGTGGGCCGGTCAGTTTGGTGGTGCCCTATGCGCTGGGGGACATGCGTCAAGTCTGGCCCGAACATTTGAAACGCGGCACGCTGGTGCGCTTTTCAACTGGCCTTGAATCCGCTGAAGACCTGATTCTTGACTTGAATCAAGCTCTACACGCCCATTTGCCCTTGCCTTGAACCGCACGCGACCGCTTCAAGCGAATGTCTTGATCTGCGTCAAAGTTGCTGGGTACTTACCTGACTGTTCATCGGGGCTGTTGAGGGCTAATCTGGGCCTCTCATCAAAAGTGGGATGCCCATGAAAGACGACCCATCGCCTTCGGTTTTCGGTCAACACACTTCCTTGCCCACCATGGCCACGCCCTATGTGCCGCCGCCACCCGAAGGGCCGTCATCGCGCATGCGGCCGTTGGGCTTTGCAGCGCCTTGGGTTTGGTTGGCAAAGGGCTGGCAAGACATGGTGCACCACCCCGGCATCGCCTTTTTTTACGGTTTGGCCTTCTTCTGCATGGCCCAATTGCTAGCCTTGTTGTTCAAACACAAACCCGAATACACCTTGACCGGGGTCTCGGGTTGTTTGTTGATCGGGCCTTTTCTGGCCATGGGCCTGTACGAGGTCAGTCGCAAAAGAGAACGCCAGCAAGCCCCTGATTTGGCCTCTTCCTTGATGTGCTGGGACCGTCATATTAAAAGCATGGCCCTGTTGGTGTTGGTGCTCATGGTGCTGGAATTGTTGTGGGGGCGGGCCTCTTTGGTGGTGTTTGCGGTGTTCTTTAACACCGGGATGCCGTCCACCACGGGGGTGGTCGAGGCCGTGTTCAATCCCCAAAACTTTGAATTTTTGTGGGTCTATTTGAGTGTAGGTGGGGTCTTTGCCGGTTTGGTTTATGGCCTGTCAGTGGTCTCCATCCCCATGATCCTAGACCGTGACACCGATGCGATTTCGGCGGTGCTCACCAGCTTGCGCGTGGTGATGAGCCATCCGGGTGTGCTGCTCATGTGGGGTTTTTTACTCAGTGTGCTGGTGCTGGCCGCCTTGTGGCCATGGGCTTTGGGCATCATCGTGGTGGGCCCCTGGCTAGGCCATGCCAGCTGGCACGCTTACCGGGGCAGTGTCGAATGGGAAGAAGCGCCCTCCGAAGCTGTTACATTGGTCAGCTCAAATTAAAGGAGCCATCTTGGCAACACCCAATTACGGATTCGAAAAGCGCCAGAAAGAATTGGCCAAGAAACGCAAAAAAGAAGACAAGCTCAAGGCCAAGTCAGATCGCAAATCGGGTTTGCTGCCAGATGATGGTTCAGACCCCGATGCCGAAGAGGGCGACGATGCTTCGCAGTCCCCAATGACAGGCGATGCACCTGATTTACCTACTGCACCAGCTGCGCCGATCTGAACGGGCCTCAAGCCTCGTTTGAAGCCGCGGTTTGCACCAACTATCGCACCAGCTTCTGCACCAGATTTTGTGCCAGCAACAACATGTCCGAAAGGTTGTGACTGGCTGGCGCAATCAAAGGCGCTTGGGCGTAATGCCCAAAGTTTTGCCCTGTAGACGTCTCATAACCCGGATCGTAATGGCCTGACAACAGCTCGGTGACCACTTCGCGCATCTGCCCCTTTTCAATCATTTCTTGCCAGCTTTGCACCACGGCTTTGCCCCGCAGAGCCGAAAGGCGTTCTAGGCGGTCGGCAAACAGGGCGCGGTCTTGGGTAAAAAAGGCATAGTCCTCCAGCAGCAAATTCACACGGTTTTCCAGCGATAAATCTACCCGCAGGCAAGGGCTGGCCCGCATGGCCACCATCAACTCGGCGGGCACCGCTAAATTGCCGACCTTTTTACTCTCTGCTTCCACAAAGACCGGTTGGTCTGCTCGGAACTTGCGCAGCGCATCCCAAACTTGCGTGTCAAACGCCTTTTGAGTGGGTTGCGGGGTGCCCGGAATCAGGCCCAACACCGAGCTGCGGTGGCAGGCAATGGCCTCCAGATCCAAAACCTGGGCGCCGCTTTGGGCCAAGGCTTGCAACAAACGCGTCTTGCCCGAACCCGTGGGGCCACACAGCACCTGAAATTGCAAACGCTGGGCTTGGCGGGGCGTGTCCTCCATCACTTCTTTTCTGAAGGCCTTGTAACCGCCCTCAATCAAGTGCACCTTGAAGCCGATCTGCCCGAGGATCAGTGCCAGCGAGTTGCTGCGCTTGCCGCCACGCCAGCAATACACCAGAGGTTGCCAGTTTCTGGGCTTGTCCATGACCTGCGTTTCGATGTGTCGGGCGATGTTTTTGGCCACCAGAGCGGCGCCTACTTTTTGGGCCTCAAAGGGGCTGAC
>CAMDXR010000221.1 GCA_945877725.1 Limnohabitans sp. Rim8 | reverse complement strand
GCAAGGGGTCAATGTGACCTTGGGTTTGCCCTTGATTCGAACCAGCCCGGACCACGGGACCGCCTTCGACGTGGCGGGCAAAGGCATAGCCGATGCCCGCAGCATGTTGCAGGCCATTCACTTAGCCCGTCAAATGGTCAGCTGAACGGCGCCAGAACAAAGCCTATTGCCAGGTCCATGACGTTCCCTTTAACAGCAAAAGATTTGAATTCCTGAACAAAAGCCATATAAAAGATCCCTTAAATTGCATGAGGCGGCAGATTTTGCCTGAACCAGTGTCAGATCATTGATCTTGTAAGCCGGTTGACTATTTCACTCCGCTACAATCTCGGGTTGACCCTGATAACGACCCGCTAGAGGATTTCCATGAGTGACACCCCAGTCGACAGCAGCAAACGGACCTGGCTGATTGCCTCCGGTTGCGCAGGTGCCGTAGGCGCTGGCTTTGTGGCCACCCCCTTCGTGAGCAGCTTTCAACCTTCCGAACGTGCCAAGGCGGCCGGCGCGGCTGTCGAAGTGGATATTTCCGCTTTGAACCCCGGCGAAAAGCTGACCGTTGAATGGCGTGGCAAACCTGTTTGGATCATGAAGCGCTCGCCCGAGCAGCTTGAGTCCCTCAAGAAAATCGAGGGCCAGTTGGCCGATCCAGCCTCAGACCGCAATGCATACCCCACCCCCGCCTACGCCAAAAATGGACACCGCTCCATCAAACCTGAAATCATGGTGGCTGTGGGCATTTGTACCCATTTGGGTTGCTCGCCAGGCGACAAGTTCGCCACTGGCCCCCAGCCATCGCTTCCCGATGACTGGAATGGCGGCTTTTTGTGCGCATGCCATGGCTCGACTTTCGATTTGGCGGGCCGTGTGTTCAAGAACAAACCAGCGCCTGACAACCTCGAAGTGCCTCCGCACATGTACCTGTCCGACACCAAATTGATCATTGGTGAAGACAAGAAGGCCTGATGGAGAACAATATGGCTGAATTCAAAGAAATCTCTCCCAATGCGCCGGTTGGCGAAAAACTGCTCAACTGGGTGGACAACCGGTTCCCGGCGTCCAAGCTTTACAAAGACCATTTGTCCGAGTACTACGCTTCCAAAAACCTGAATTTTTGGTACGTGTTTGGTGCGTTATCGCTTCTGGTATTGGTGATCCAGATCGTGACCGGCATCTTTTTGGTCATGCACTACAAACCGGATGCCGCATTGGCATTTGCCTCTGTCGAATACATCATGCGTGATGTGCCCTGGGGCTGGTTGATCCGTTACATGCACTCCACGGGTGCTTCGGCATTTTTCGTTGTGGTTTACCTGCACATGTTCCGTGGCCTGATTTACGGCAGTTACCGCAAGCCGCGTGAACTGGTCTGGATTTTTGGTTGCGCCATTTTCTTGTGCCTGATGGCCGAAGCCTTCATGGGTTACCTGTTGCCTTGGGGCCAAATGTCTTACTGGGGCGCACAGGTCATCGTGAACCTGTTTTCTGCCATTCCTTTCATCGGTCCTGATTTGGCTTTGCTGATCCGTGGCGATTTCGTGGTGGGTGATGCCACCTTGAACCGCTTCTTCAGCTTCCATGTGATCGCTGTGCCGCTGGTCTTGTTGGGCTTGGTTGTGGCGCACATCATTGCGCTGCACGAAGTGGGCTCTAACAACCCTGACGGTGTGGAGATCAAGGCCGCGACAGCACCCAAAGATGCCCGTGGTAATCCTTTGGACGGCATTCCGTTCCATCCTTACTACACCGTGCATGACATTCTCTCGGTCAGCGTGTTCTTGATGGTTTTCACCGCCATCGTGTTCTTCGCACCAGAATTCGGTGGCTATTTCCTCGAATACAACAACTTCATTCCGGCCGACCCATTGACCACACCGCTGCACATTGCCCCGGTTTGGTACTTCACGCCTTACTATTCCATGCTGCGTGCCATCACCAGTGAGATGATGTACATCTTGATCGCTTGCGTGGTGATTGGTGCCGTGTTGGCCGTGGCCAAAGGCAAATTGCCCGGCCTTCTGAAGGGCGCTGTGATCGGTGCCGCCGTGGTGATCTCTGCCCTGATGTTGGCCATTGATGCCAAATTCTGGGGTGTGGTCGTCATGGGTGGCGCGGTGGTCATCTTGTTTTTCTTGCCTTGGCTCGACTACAGCCCAGTCAAGTCGATCCGCTACCGTCCCGATTGGCACAAATACTTGTACGCCGTGTTCGTGATCAACTTCCTGATTTTGGGCTACTTGGGTGTTCAACCACCTTCCCCTATCGGTGAGCGCGTGTCCCAAGTGGGTTCACTGTTCTACTTTGGTTTCTTCTTGTTGATGCCTTGGTGGAGCAAGCTGGGTACGCCCAAGCAAGTTCCTGACCGCGTGACCTTCACGCCTCACTGACATCACGGAGATTCAAGAACATGAAAAACCTCAAGAAACTCGCACTTGGCTTTGTGATGGCCCTTGGCCTGATCACCGGTGCCCACGCCGCTGGCGGTGGTATCTCCTGGGACAAAGCGCCCAATAAAACCAACGATTTGGGTGCGCTGCAAAACGGTGCCAAGTTGTTCGTCAACTACTGCCTCAACTGCCATTCAGCAGCCTTCATGCGCTACAACCGCCTGAAAGACATCGGCTTGACCGAGCAGCAGATCAAGGACAACTTGTTGTTTACAACAACCAAAGTGGGTGACACCATGAAGGCGGCCATTGATCCTGCGCAAGCCAAAGAATGGTTTGGCAAGAACCCACCCGACCTGACCTTGATGGCGCGTTCGCGCTCGGGCCATGGTGGTACAGGAGCCGATTACCTGTACACCTATTTGCGCACCTACCACCGCGACGCCTCCAAGCCAACGGGTTGGAACAATTTGGCCTATCCCAACGTGGGCATGCCCAACGTGTTGTGGGAATTGCAAGGTGAGCGCGAGCCTATTTATGAAGAAAAAGAAGAACACGGCCACAAGGTTCAAATCTTCAAAGGCTGGAAGCAAACCAAACCCGGCACCATGACCCCCCTGGAATATGACCAAGCCATTGGTGATTTGGTTGGATACATGCAGTGGATGGCTGAGCCAGCCCAAAATACACGGGTCCGCATCGGGGTCTGGGTTTTGATTTTCTTGTCACTCTTTACATTTGTCGCTTGGCGTTTGAATGCAGCGTATTGGAAAGACATCAAGTAATTGAATTTCATCCGGCACTGCGCCGGATTCTTTGGAGTGGTGGGTCCAGAAGACCCCCCACTCTTTTTGATTTTTTGAGGAGCCTCCTGCCATGATGGTGCTTTATTCCGGAACCACTTGTCCTTTTTCCCATCGTTGCCGTTTTGTGCTTTTTGAAAAAGGCATGGACTTCGAAATTCGTGATGTTGACCTGTACAACAAGCCCGAAGACATCAATGTGATGAATCCGTACGGCCAGGTTCCTATTCTGGTGGAGCGAGATCTCATTTTGTATGAGTCAAACATCATCAATGAGTACATCGATGAGCGCTTTCCTCACCCCCAATTGATGCCCGGTGACCCGGTTGACCGTGCACGCGTGCGCTTGTTCTTGCTCAACTTCGAGAAAGAACTGTTCACCCATGTGCTGACCTTGGAAAACCGTGCCCTTAAAGGCAACGACAAGGCACTTGAAAAAGCCCGCGCGCACATCCGTGATCGTTTGACCCAATTGGCTCCTGTGTTCCTGAAAAACAAGTTCATGCTGGGTGACAACTTTTCGATGCTGGATGTGGCGATTGCACCCTTGCTTTGGCGTTTGGATTATTACGGCATTGAATTGAGTAAAAATGCGGCTCCTTTGCTCAAGTACGCCGAAAGGATCTTCTCTCGTCCGGCCTACATCGAGGCATTGACGCCTTCTGAAAAGGTCATGCGCAAGTAATGCAGGGGTGTCCACCATGATCAGTTCCACTGAATTGCCCTCGACACGTCCTTATCTGATCAGGGCTCTGTACGATTGGTGCTCCGAAAACGGTTTCACGCCTTATGTGGCTGTCAAGGTGGACAACTCAGTGCAAGTGCCCCGTGAATATGTGCAGGGCGGTGAAATTGTGTTGAACGTCAGCATGGATGCCACCAGCTCTCTCAAGCTGGGCAACGATTTCATTGAATTCAAAGCCCGGTTTGGTGGCAAGCCTCGCGACATCATGGTCCCTATCGACCGGGTGATGGCGATTTATGCCCGTGAAAACGGCCAGGGCATGGCATTTCCAGTGAGTGATGAGGCATCTCCTCCCGCGCCCTTGTCTGCTGTTCACGGCCCTGCGGATTCCAACAACGAGACGGACGAACCCTCGCCACCATCGTCCACACCCAATCGCCCGGCTTTGAAGCGGATCAAATAAAAAAATTTTAAGCGCGCCAACTCGAAAGTTGGGCTTGCAGCAAGTTAAAATATAAGCCGTGCCGCTTTAGCTCAGTTGGTAGAGCACCCGCCTTGTAAGCGGTAGGTCGTCAGTTCGAATCCGACAAGCGGCACCACAAAATTAAAAAACCCCAGTCATGTACTGGGGTTTTTTTTGCCTCAATTTCGCTGTGAAGTTTCCGGCGCTTCTGAAAAACTTTCCAAGTTCAAAGTCTTCACTTGTCAATATTGATGCTATTGATGAATTTAAGGGTTTTTTGACTGAACTTTGATGCGAATTGACGTCACTGGCAGTCCTTGCCCCCCTAAATGGGCCTGAAATGCAGGCAGCAATTGCCTGAGTTTGGCTGCTACAGCGTTTGAACTCACCAAAAGGCACCAGCATCCCTCTTCGATAGGGCCGGCCTGAACGCTGCTGCGCAAAGGGCCCGGCAGCAAAGGACGAATGGCTTGCAAACGCGCCGATGACTCACGAACCAAACCGGCCAATCGGGCAAAAGCAGGCGATTCTTGAGCGGCTTGCTGCAGGGGAATGGCTTGATGGCGTCTTTGCATGGTTTGAATTTTGAAAAGACATTATCCGGCAGCTTGTAATGACTGAGGCCCAGGGCCATGAAAGAAGGTATCGGTAGAGGCTAAAATCCACCAGTTAAGCTGGCACCTGTGGTGGTCGGCTGGGTGCGTGGGGGCATATCCCGCCAACCTGGTTTTTTATGAACCCTTTAACTTGACAGGATAGACGGTCTGTTCCTCAGTCTTTGGCTGTAGGTGGATCTTGTAGACATGGCCATCCCATTCCTCACTAAAATTTTCGGCAGCCGAAACGACCGCCTGCTCAAGCAATACCGCAAAACGGTAGAGCGCATCAACGCCATGGAGGCCGGTCTCGAGCCTTTGAGCGACGACGATCTCCGCGCCAAAACCCAAAGCTTCCGTGATCGCTTTGCAGCGGGTGAAACCTTGGATGCCTTGTTGCCGGAAGCCTTTGCCGTGGTCCGTGAGGGCTCGAAGCGCGTCATGAAAATGCGGCATTTCGATGTCCAGATGGCGGGTGGCATTGCCTTGCACAACGGAAAAATCGCCGAAATGCGCACAGGGGAAGGCAAAACGCTGACCTCGACGCTGCCCGCATATTTAAATGCGATTGCAGGCAAAGGCGTGCATGTGGTCACGGTGAACGATTACTTGGCCAGTCGTGATGCGCGCTGGATGGGCAAGCTGTTTAACTTTCTGGGTTTGACGGTGGG
>CAMDXR010000220.1 GCA_945877725.1 Limnohabitans sp. Rim8 | reverse complement strand
TAAGGAGCCAAGCGCTCCCAAGCTTGCGCAAAAGGCTGCGCTAAGTCACTTTTGTTGAGCGCAATGATCGGCGTGATGCGTTCGGCTTCAGCTGCCACCAGCGCACGGGCGAGCTGACTTTCAGAGTATTCAGGGTCTGCGGCAATCAGAATCAATACCCGATCCAGGTTGGCAGCAAAGGATTTGGTGCGGACTTCATCTTGTCGATAAAACAGATTTCTTCGCGCTTGCAGTTTTTCGATGCTGCCTTCGTCGCCCGCAATTTGCCAAAGAACCTGGTCACCCACCACCACTTGATTTTTTTTGCCCCGAGGGTGACAAATCAACCTGCGCCCTTGCGGTGTCTCCACCAAACAATGGCGGCCGTAAGTGGCCACCACCAGACCAGGCTCGAGATCAACGGCAGTTGGGGTTGCTGGCGATGGTTTGGCTTTACTCATCAGATTTCATGCCGGCAACAAGGCATCGGTTTGAGTGGCAGCCTCGAAGTCCAAAGCGCTCAAACCTCGTACGCTGTGCGTGCGCCATCGCACCACACAGCGCCGGTAGTTCAGAACCAACTCGGGGTGATGATCGAGTTTTTCAGACAGCCAGCCCACGCCGTTGACGAACAACAACGCATGGGTGTGTTGCGCAAATTCAAATGTTTTTTCGATAGCGATGTTGTCTCCGTCTCCAGACAAGGTCCAGCCCGGGACCTGGTTCAGGGCCATGACCAATTCTGTGGGCTTTAAGGCCCGGACTTCTGGCCTGATCATGCGGATTTCATCCTGAGCAGACGCTCACTGGCGGGAGGGTGCGAGTAATAAAACTTCACGTACATCGGGTCAGGGGTCAAGGTGGATGCGTTGTCTTGGTAGAGTTTAAGCAAGGCAGAAGTCAAGTGTTCCCCTGGCGTTTGCGACACCGCATAGGCATCGGCCTCAAACTCTTGCTGGCGCGAGCGCCAAGAGGAGATGGGCGCAAAGAACAAGCTAAACACGGGGGTCACCAGCATAAATAACACCAAAGCCAACGCGTTGTTGCTGTCGGTGAGGCTGGGCATCACGCCCAGACCTGTGTAAAACCAGACTTGCTGAGCCAGCCAGCCCAAAAGGGCCAAACCTGCAAGGGTTAAGGCAAAGCTGGTGGCCATCATCTTGACGATGTGTTTGTGCTTGAAATGCCCCAACTCATGGGCCAACACAGCTTCCATTTCAGCCGGACTGAGTTGCTTGAGCAGGGTGTCAAAAAAGACCACCCGCTTGCTGGCCCCAAAACCTGTAAAAAATGCATTCGAATGTGCAGAGCGACGGCTGCCATCCATCACATAAAACCCTTTGGCGGTAAACCCTGCACGTTGCATCAATGTTTGCACCCGGGTCTTGAGCGACTCGTCGTCCAAGGGCGTGAACTTGTTGAACAGCGGCATGATCACGTTGGGGGCAATCGCCATCAAAAACAATTGCCAAGCCACAAGCGCCAACCAAGCCCATAGCCACCAGTTGTCTCCCCCAGCCTGCATGAGCCACAGCACGACCCACAACAATGGCGTGCCCAGCGCAAGGCCCAGACCCAGCCCTTTCGCCGTGTCGGCCAGCCACAGATTTGGCGTGATTTTATTGAAACCAAAACGCTGCTCGACACCAAAGGTTTGCATCAAAGACAAAGGCAGGCTGATCAGCCCCCCCACCAATGTGAAGCCCAGCACCAAGGCCACTTGCTGCAACATGCCAGAGCCCATCCATTCAAGCAACAGCTGATTCAACGCATCCAGTCCCCCCAACAACGTCCACCCCAGCAGAACCGCTGCATCCAAAGCGATGTCAAGCTGCGACAGCCGGGCCTTGGCCAAGGTGTAATCGGCGGCCTTTTGGTGGTCGGCCAAGCTCACTGTTTCGGCATAGCCCAAGGGCACAGCAGGGCGATGACCGGCGACATGCCTGACTTGTCGGGCATTCAGCCAGAACTTAAGGGCAACGTGCACCAGCAAGGCGACCACCAAGGTCATTGTCAAAGTAAGTGAAGCGTTCATGGGCGCAAAGTGTAGGGCAGATTGAATTCAGTCTCTGGCCGACTGACATCAGCGACAATCCAGACATGTCTGAAGCCAATACCCCCCTCCCCCTTGCCGAAAATAATTCCCTCCCAAAATCCGATCAAAATCTGGTCTGGATCGACTGCGAAATGACCGGTTTGGACCCCGAAAAGGAGCGCTTGCTTGAAATTGCCGTGATCGTGACAGGTCCGCAACTGACACCCCGCATCGAAGGACCAGTTTTGGTCATCCATCAATCTGACGCGCTGTTGGACAAAATGGACAACTGGAACAAAGGTACGCATGGAAAAAGTGGCCTGATTGACAAGGTGCGCGCCTCTACGCTGAGCGAAGCCGATGCAGAAGAACAAATTTTGGCCTTCTTGAAGCTTTATTTACCCAAAAACAGCTCCCCCCTGTGTGGCAATACCATCAGCCAAGACCGTCGTTTTCTGGTCAAGTACATGCCCAAATTAGAGGCCTATTTTCACTACAGGAATCTGGATGTCAGCACCCTCAAGGAGTTGTCACGTCGGTGGAAGCCCGAGGTTTATGCCAGTTTTAAGAAGCAACAAAAACACACGGCCCTGGCCGACGTGCATGAGTCCATTGATGAACTGGCCCATTACCGGGAACATTTCATTAAATTGTGAAATTTCCGGGAAAACCCTAGCGTCAACTTGATAAGCGTGCCATAATCCAAGGCTCGCTACATCTCTGTATGTGGCGTTTCATACATCTCCCTTCACGCCTTGACCCAACGATAGGGTCACTCACAGCGGCCAGGCTTCATGCCCATCGCCACTCGCGAGCACCGTTTGATGGTTGATGTTTTTTCAACCTTGCGGTGCCTACGGCCAAAGCAATTTGTGGCCGTTGATCCGTGCGAGTTTTATACACATGACTGACACTTTGAACACAGTGCAGGACGACTTGTCGCCTGCCGAAAACATTTCCTTGGTTTCCGAAATGGCGCCTGTCGCTGCTGAACCTGCGCAACCCGCAATTGAAGCATCTGCCAGCGAAACCCTGGCTGAAGACACCTCCACAGAAGAATCCCCAGCGGTAGAAGCAGTCGTCGAAGCCCCCAACGGTTTTGTCGAACTGGGCCTGGCCCCTGAACTGGTCCAAGCAGTTGCCGATTTAGGCTACACCCAACCCACAGCCGTGCAACTGCGCGCCATTCCTTTGGCCCTGCCCACTGCAGGTGGTTCAAAAGACGGCAAGTCCAATGGCTACACCGACCTGATGGTGTCCAGCCAGACCGGTAGCGGCAAAACGGCTGCCTTCTTGCTGCCTGTTTTGCATACCTTGATCGCCCAGATGGCAGAACAAGAAGCAGCGGAACGTGCTGAATTTGAAACCGCTTGCGCCGAAGCTGCCGCCAAAGGCGAGCCAGCGCCCAAGCGTTCCAAGCGCAAAGACCCCACCAATCCCCGCAACTTCAAGGCCCCTACACCCGGAGCACTGATCTTGTGCCCCACCCGCGAATTGGCTCAACAGGTAGCCCAAGACGCCATTGAACTGGTCAAGCATACGCGCGGTCTGCGCGTTGCCAACGTGGTCGGTGGCATCCCTTACCAGTTGCAAATTGCCAAGCTACAAAATGCCAATTTGGTGGTCGCCACGCCCGGTCGTTTGCTCGATCTCCAGCGGTCCATGCAAATCAAGTTGGACAAAGTCCAGTTTTTGGTGGTTGACGAAGCCGACCGCATGCTCGACTTGGGTTTCTCAGATGACCTGGCCGACATCAATGACATGACCATCCAGCGTCGCCAGACCATGATGTTCAGCGCGACCTTTGCGCCTCGCATTCAGCAATTGGCCATGCGTGTGATGCACGACGGCGGCTCATCCGTCCAAAAAATCCAGATTGATAACCCACAAGAAAAGCATAACAACATCAAGCAAGTGCTGTTTTGGGCCGACAACGCCCAACACAAACGCCAATTGCTCGACCATTGGTTGCGCGATGCCTCGATTGACCAAGCCATCGTATTTTCAAGCACCCAAATCGAATGCGACGGTTTGGCTGCCGACCTGCAACAAGACGGCTTTTCGGCTGTTGCACTGCACGGTGCACTGAGCCAGGGCATTCGCAACCGTCGCCTGATGGCTTTGCGCAATGGCCAAGTCCAAATTTTGGTGGCCACCGATGTCGCCGCGCGCGGCATTGATGTGCCCACCATCACCCACGTTTTCAACTTCGGTTTGCCCATGAAGGCCGAAGACTACACCCACCGTATTGGCCGTACAGGTCGTGCAGGCCGCGATGGTTTGGCAGTGACTTTTGCCGAGATTCGTGACCGTCGCAAGATTGGTGACATTGAGTCATATACCCGTCAACCCTTCAAGGCAGAAGTGATTCCCGGCATGGAGCCCAAAGCGCGTATTCCCGAGGCACGCAAGCCTATGGGCCGCGGTGGTGACCGATTTGGCGGTGATCGCAACTATGCCAACGCAGGGGGCGGTTTCCGCGGGGGTCGTCCACCCGCTGGCGGCCGTGACTTTGGCGGCAATCGAGACCGGGATGGCGGCGGTTTTGACAACCGCGCACCCCGTGGCAACTTCCGCGAAGAGCAGCCACGCTTTGAGCAACGTGCCGAACCCCGCTTTGACCAACGCAAAGAAGGTGGCCGTTTCGAAGCCCCTCGTGGCGATAACCGAGGCGGTGATCGTTTCGAGCAGCGCCCTGCGCCCGCCCATCCGTGGGACCGTGGCGACAGCCGTGGAGCACCCCGTCAAGACGCCCGTCAAGAGGGACCACGCCAGGGCGGAAGTCGCTGGGAAGAACGTGGCGGCGACAATCGAAATGCAGCCCGTCCAGCCCCACGAGGCGCTGCCAGCGACAAGTTTGCTCGCGGCCCCAAACAGTTTGGCGCCAGCAACTTCAAGCCTCACGCTGCGGCGGGTGAAGGCCCTGCGGGCAAACGTGGTGGCACGCGTGTATTGAAAATCACACGCGGCTAAACCCAAACTGACGGGTGCCTGCCGAGCGAGGGGATCGCGTGCAACGGCGCCGAGGCATTAGCGCTGCAAAGTTAACGTAAACAAGCAAAAACTCCAGTTCACATCGCTTGTGGACAGTGCTCCGAACCATGCTGCAATGCCATCACCTCGATGGCATTGCACATCTGACAGTTCATTGCGTTTTGCCAATTGTTGGGAAGAACGACCTTCGGCCCAAAGCTGCCATATCTGTAAAGGGTTTGACCAGCGGGTCCAGCTGTAAGTGTGCTGTGACGGCTAGTAACAGCAGAAGCGAAGAGTCCAATTCCAAGAGTTCGGACATATTCATTGCCTTATCCACTGCGCTGAGTGCACCCACACCGGTTATCCTGAGACCGACATCGAGTCAAATCAGTGCGGCATTCACCAAGAGCACCACCAGGACACCAACGCCCTACACCGCCTCGCTTACAGCGGGTTCAACCACAGCCACTACCTCAGCCAATGACGTGTCGATAGGGCCCACTTACCTCTTTTCGGTTTACACCTTGATTTGAGGGCCACTTAGGGCTCCACATACACGGCCTGTATGTAAAACACCTAGGTATTACCGATGACAAACTCTTAGGCTACCGGAAGGCCCTGAGTGTCTTCGTTGGACAAAATTA
>CAMDXR010000219.1 GCA_945877725.1 Limnohabitans sp. Rim8 | reverse complement strand
AATTCCCTGGGGTAGGCCGTGATGCCACACCCAAAGAAGTTGCCAAGTGGGACATCGATGTTCGGCCTGATTTCAAGGGTCTACCTGCGGGCTCGGGGTCGGTGGCCAAGGGACAAGATGTTTGGGAGGGCAAGTGCGCGCAATGTCACGGTATTTTTGGTGAATCGGGCGAGGTGTTCAGTCCCATAATTGGCGGCGTGACGGCCGAAGACATCAAAAAAGGCCGCGTCGCCAACCTCACTCGCTCGGACTATCCTGGTCGCACGACCATCATGAAGGTGGCCACGGTGTCCACCTTGTGGGACTACATCAACCGGGCCATGCCTTGGACCAATCCCAAGACCTTGACCACCGAAGAGGTGTATGCGGTGACTGCTTTTATGCTCAATTTGGCGAACATCGTGCCTGACAATTATGTGTTGTCGGACAAGAACATTGCCGAGGTGCAGGCCCGCATGCCCAACCGAAACGGCATGACGACGCAGCACGACATGTGGCCAGGCAAAGAGTTTGGCGGGACAACCAAGCCCGACACAGCGAACAAGATTTGCATGAAAGATTGCACGCCAGAGCCTAAATTAGCCTCTCTTCTGCCCGATTTTGCGCGCAATGCCCATGGCAATTTGCAGGAACAAAACCGCATTGTTGGACCTCAGCGCGGTGCTGACACCACCAAGCCAGAGCCCAAGGCGGGTATGCCTGTGGCTGCAGTGACACCCGCTGCCCCTGCCAAACCTGAAAATAATGAGGCCAAAACCGCGTTGGCACTCTTGAACAAGCACAGTTGCACCGCATGTCATGGCGTGGATAAGAAAATTGTCGGTCCTGGCTTCAATGAAATCGCCAAAAAACAGGCCGGGAAAACGGATTATTTAATAGGCAAAATCAAGGCAGGTGGTGTGGGTGTTTGGGGTCAAATTCCGATGCCTGCACAATCGCTGCCTGAAGCCGATGCCAAGCTGATTGGCGAATGGATTTCCAAGGGGGCCAGCAAGTAATAGGGAATATTCCTGTTGCATTGCTGAACCTGTTTTACTAGCATCACTCAACCATCAAGGAGATATCAGATGCAAACCCGTCGCGAGACACTCAAGCAAAGCGCTGTTGTGGCTGGCCTCTTGGCCTCCGCTGGCTTCCCCCAGTTCGTCCACGCTGCATTCAACAAAGCCGCATTCGACGCCAAATCGGTGCAAGACGCAGCCAAGGCTGCAGGTGCTTCCAGCTTGGCTGAAAGCAAAGATGTAACCATTACCGGTCCGGACATTGCCGAAAACGGCGCTGTCGTGCCTTTGGGGGCCAGCACTTCTTTGCCAGGCGTCAAGCAGTTGCTCGTCATGGTCGAGAAAAACCCAGCGGCACTGGTGGCCATGTTTTACGTCAGCGATGCCGTCGAAGCCAACTTTTCAACCCGGGCCAAGATGGGCCAGTCCTCGGATGTCTATGCCGTGGCCATCATGAACGACGGCAAAGCCTTGTGGGCCAAAAAAGAAGTCAAAGTTACTTTGGGTGGTTGCGGCGGTTAATCCCGTTCCAAACTGTTCAAACAATGATTTACTGAAAGATTTAGGAGAAAAAAATGGCAGATCCAATGCGCATTCGCGCCCAAGCCGCTGGCGACAAAGCAACTGTTCGTGTGCTCATGAGCCACGAAATGGAATCCGGTCAGCGCAAAGACGCTGCTGGCAAAACTGTACCGGCCTGGTTCATCCAGGAGGTCACGGCCTCCCACAATGGCAAGCCGGTCCTTTCGGCTGAGTGGGGTCCCGCTGTGTCAAAAAATCCGTTCCTGCAATTTGCCGTCAAAGGTGCCAAAGCTGGTGACAAAATTGCGGTAACTTGGAAGGACAACAAAGGCGATACCCGCACCGACGAAGCAACGGTGTCTTGATCGATGGATGGGTAAAAAAGGGTGAAGCTGCAACTTCACCCTTTTCGCGTGAGTCATAACAACAGAGGCGACAATGAAAAAAGTTACAACCCTTTCTATGGCAGTGTTACTCGCGCTGACCGTGGTGCCTGCCATGGCTCAAAAGACAGCCAGCCAGGGCATCGATGAATACCGGGCCATGCTGCAAGATGGCAACCCCGCAGAACTTTTTGAGGCCAAAGGCGAAGACCTTTGGAAAAAAGCCCGTGGCCCCAAAAACGCCTCACTTGAAAAGTGCGATCTGGGCAAAGGGCCGGGTGTGGTGAAGGGGGTGTTTGTCGAGTTGCCACGGTATTTTGCCGATACGCAACGCATGCAGGATCTCGAAGACCGTTTGGTCACTTGCATGGAGAAATTACAAGGCTTCAATGCGGCTGAAATTGCCAAAACACCCTTTGGAAGAGGTGAAATGGCCAATGTGACCGCTTTGGCCACCTGGATTGCTGCCGAGTCCAAGGGGCAGAAATTCAACTTGTCTCAAGCTCACCCGCAAGAAAAGACCTTTTATGAGGTAGGCAAGCGTTTGTTTTTCCAGCGAGGTGGTCCGCATGATTTTTCTTGTGCGTCTTGCCACGGCGAAGAGGGCAAGCGGATACGTTTGCAAGATTTGCCCATCTTGACCAAAAATCCGGGTGACGGTGTAGGCTTTGCTGCATGGCCTGCTTACCGCGTATCCAATGGACAAATGTGGAGCATGCAACTTCGCCTGAACGATTGCTACCGCCAACAACGTTTTCCCTATCCCGGTTTTGCCAGTGATGCCACCATTGCCCTTTCCACCTATCTGGGTGTGAACGCCAAGGGCGCCGCATCGGTTGCACCGGCCATCAAGCGTTGATCAGTTCAGGAATAAATTCATGAAAAACAAGACTCCTCTTATTTTGGCCAGTCTGAGCGCTGCTCTCGTGGCGGTCGGGTGCGCATCCGGCCCTTCAATGGCAGAACTCAATGCCATGACGGACAAAATTGTCAAAGCTTCCTTCCGGGACGAAGGCATCGCCAAGGCAGACCGCGTTTTGGCCACCGACGAGACTAACCGTGCCTGCAGTGAAGCCGATGTGGCAGGCAAACCACTGGACGAGAAAGCAGCCAAAGCCATTGAGGCCGCCAACATGAAAACCATTAAATGGCCATCAGATGGCAAATTCATTGGCGACTGGAAGCAGGGTGAAGCCATTGCACAAAGCGGTCGAGGCCTGACCTGGACCGATACCGCCACCACGGTCAATGGTGGAAATTGCTACAACTGCCACCAGATGGACAAGAAAGAAATTTCCTACGGCACCATTGGTCCCAGTTTGTACAACTACGGCAAGATCCGTGGCGTGAGCAACCCGGATGACCCGGCCAGCAAGGCCATTGTGGAATACACCTGGGGCAAGATTTGGAATGCCAAGGCTTACAACGCCTGCTCCAACATGCCACGCGCCGGGCACATGGGCATCTTGAACGAAAGCCAAGTGCGGCACATTGTGGGCTTGCTCTTGGACCCCAAGTCGCCCGTCAATCAGTAAACCCTTTAAAACCCGGTTCGTCCGGGTTTTTTAGGCTTGTATATATCAGTGATTGCAAATATGAATCTCTCAAAACGCGAATTTATCCAAGTCATGGGCGCCGGCACGATGGCGGGCTTGAGCATGGGCTCTTTTGCCGAAGCCAGTGCGGCCACCGCAGCGAACGGTTTGTATGACATACCCAAGTTCGGCAATGTTTCTTTTTTGCACATGACCGATTGCCACGCGCAGCTCAAGCCGATTTATTTCCGTGAACCCAGCATCAACATGGGCATTGGCGCCATGCAGGGCAATCTGCCGCACTTGGTGGGCGAATATTTGCTCAAGGCCGCCAAAATCCGTCCCGGCACCGCCGAGGCCCATGCGCTGACTTTTTTGGACTTCGAAAAAGCAGCCAAACGTTACGGCAAAGTGGGCGGTTTTGCTCACATGGCCACACTGGTCAAGCGCATGAAGGCCAGCCGTCCCGGTGCGGTGTTGTTGGACGGCGGAGATACTTGGCAAGGCTCGGGCACGAGTCTGTGGACCAACGGCCAGGACATGGTCGATGCCTGCAAGTTGTTGGGCGTGGACGTGATGACCGGGCACTGGGAGTTCACCTTGGGCATGGATCGCGTGAAAGAAATCGTCGAAAAAGACTTTGCGGGCAAAGTTGATTTTGTGGCGCAAAACATCAAGACCAGTGATTTTGGCGACCCGGTGTTCAAGCCCTATGTGATCCGCGAGATCAATGGTGTGCCGTGCGCCATCATCGGTCAGGCGTTTCCCTACACCCCCATTGCGAACCCGCGTTACATGGTGGCCGATTGGGAGTTTGGTATTCAAGACGAAAACATGCAGAAGATGGTCACCGAGGCGCGGGGCAAAGGCGCTCAGGTCGTTGTAGTCTTGAGCCACAACGGTATGGACGTGGACCTGAAAATGGCCAGCCGTGTCAGCGGTATCGACGCCATCATGGGCGGGCACACACACGACGGCATGCCTGTGGCTTCGATCATTGCCAACAAAGGCGGCAAAACCTTGGTGACCAATGCGGGCTCTAATGGCAAATTCTTGGGCGTGCTCGACTTTGAGGTGAAAGACAAAAAAGTCAGCGACTTCCGCTACAAGTTGCTGCCCGTGTTTTCCAACATGTTGCCCGCCGACCCAGAAATGGACGCGTTGATCACCAAAATTCGTGCACCCTACGAGTCCAAGCTGTCCGAAAAGCTGGCGGTGACCGATGGTCTGCTGTACCGCCGTGGTAACTTCAATGGCACGGGCGACCAACTGTTGGTGGATGCTTTGCTTGATGTGCAGGGCGCTGAAATTGCCTTTTCGCCAGGCTTCCGTTGGGGCACCACGCTGTTGCCCGGCCAGGCCATCACACGCGAATGGTTGCTGGACATGACGGCCACCACTTATTCCTATGCCACGGTGACGGAAATGACTGGAGAGACCCTGAAAACGGTTTTGGAAGATGTGGCCGACAACCTGTTCAACCCGGACCCTTATTACCAACAAGGCGGGGACATGGTGCGCGTTGGCGGTTTGTCTTATAGCTGCGATCCGGTGGGCCGCATGGGCAGCCGAATCGGAGATTTGCGCCTGAAAGGGCAGTTGATCGAATCAGGTAAAAAATACAAGGTGGCCGGATGGGCCCCTGTGGCTGAAGAAGCTCGCAATCAGGGCAACAAGCAAGTCTGGGATGTGGTGGAGACTTGGCTTAAGGCCCAAGGGGGCCGCGTAAAACCCCGCAAACTCAATGCGCCCAAAATCATTGGGGCCTTGCCAAACCAGGGCTATGCGGGCTGAGTAGACGTTCAGTTGTTGGCGGTGAGCAAAATTTGGGTGAAGTGGTTTTCGGTGGTTTGTAGTGGTAGGGGGTGATCATGAAAAGAAGACAGTTGTTGATGGTCAGTGCCGCCTTGGGCAGTTCGGTGTTGTGGCCCGAAGCCCACTTGTTGGCGCAACAAGCCCAGGACTTTATCGAAGGCCCGCCGGTGAACGATATTCCCGCGCGGCAGTTGACGCCTCATGTCTGGATGATTTATTCACCCGATGGATTTCCAACCCCTGAGAACCGGGGAATGATGGCGAATGTGATGTTTGTCGTGACCACGGCTGGCGTGGTGGTGCTCGATTCGGGGGCCTCATTGCAAATTGGTGAAATGGCGATCCGCATGATTCGCAAGGTCACCGACAAACCCGTTGTC
>CAMDXR010000218.1 GCA_945877725.1 Limnohabitans sp. Rim8 | reverse complement strand
CACGCTCACCTTCACTAACCGCAGCCAGATCGTCATTAACCTGCAAAAGCCCCTGCACGAGGTGTGGTTGGCAGCCCGTTGTGGTGGTTTTCATTACAAGTTTGACGGCACGCACTGGATGGACACCAAAGGGCAGGGGGAGTTTTGGGAGAGTTTGTCGCGCTATGCCTCTGATCAAGCCGGGCAAAGCTTGTCTTTTAGGCTCTGAAAATCAACGCCCCAATTCACCCCTGACGTGCTGGAAAGCCGTCAGTTTCTGAACAAATCCAGAATTCGATTGCGTTCTTCGGAGGGCGGAACGCCTTGAGAAGATTTCCCATTGGCATCGACACCCGTCCCTAAAGTCGTTATGCCGCCCCCCTTGGCATATTCCTCATACATCCAGTTGCCGCCAACATTCAGCACGCCCTCGGCCACGGGAGGCTCTGAAACGGGTTGGGAGCGCAGCGCGGTTTCCATGAAGCTGATCCACACCGGCAAGCTCAGGCCGCCCCCGGTTTCACGATCCCCCAGTTTGCGCGGGTTGTCGTAGCCGATCCATACCACCGCTGCCAAGTTGGTTTGGTAACCCGCAAACCAGGCATCCATCGCGTCGTTGGTGGTACCGGTTTTGCCATAAACATCTGGCCGGTTGAGTGTGGCTTGGGCCCGCGCTGCCGTGCCTGAGCGCGTCACTTCTTGCAGCAAACTGGTCATGACAAAGGCATTGCGTGCAGAAATGGCCGCCGTGGTTTCATCCAGTTTGGCCACCACCGGACTTTCCACCAAGACCCGGTCCTTGAAATCGGTGATGCGGGTGATCAAGTGGGGTTGAACCCGGTAGCCGCCGTTGGCAAAAACCGAATAGCCCGTGGCCATTTGCATGGGCGTGACCGAACCTGCGCCCAATGCCATGGTCAGGTAAGCCGGGTGTTTGTCTTCGTCAAAACCAAAGCGGGTGACCCACTCTTGGGCAGGTTTGGGCCCCACCGCTTGCAAAATCCGAATCGACACCATGTTCTTGGACTTGGCCAATCCGGTGCGCAAGCTCATGGGACCGTCAAATTTGCCATCGTAGTTTTTCGGTTCCCAGGGCTGGCCGCCGGTCACACCGCTGTCAAAAAACAAAGGCGAATCGTTGACCATGGTGGCGGGGGTGAAGCCTTTTTCGAGGGCCGCAGAATAAATGAAGGGCTTGAAACTGGAGCCCGGCTGCCGCCAGGCTTGGGTGACGTGGTTGAACTTGTTTTTGGCGAAGTCAAAACCACCGACCAAGGCCCTGATGGCCCCTGTTTGGGGGGTCAGAGCCACAAACGCGCCCTCAACTTCGGGCAGTTGGGTGATCTCCCAGGCCCCTTTGACTTGGATGATGCGAATCAGCGCGCCCTTGCGCACTTGCTTGGCTGGGGGCGTTTTGTCTGACAAACCCGATTGAGCAGGTTTGAGGCCATCGCCAGCGATGGTGATTTGCTCGCCATTGATGCGCGTGACCACCACTTTGCGGGGTGAGGCTTCTAGCACCACCGCAGACAAAACATCGCCGTTATCGGGATGGTCTTCCAGCGCATCGTCAATCGCTTCTTCCATTTTTTTGGGGTCTGCAGGCAGATCAATGAATTTCTCGGGGCCACGGTAAATTTGGCGCCGTTCGAAATCCATGATGCCTTGACGCAAGGCCTTGTAGGCGGCCATTTGCTCGTTGGCCAATACGGTGGTGTAGACGTTCAGCCCGCGTGTGTAGGTGTCTTGACCATATTGTGCGAAGACCATTTGGCGCACGGTTTCGGCCACATATTCGGCATGCAGTATTTTTTGATCGGCCGACGACCGTAACTTCAGGGGCTCGGCTTTGGCTTGTCTGGCCTGAGCGGCGCTGATGTATTTGTTGTCTTCCATGCGCTCGATGATGTAAAGCTGACGTGAGCGAGCGCGTTTGGGGTTGCTGATCGGGTTGTAGGCCGAGGGGGCTTTGGGCAAGCCCGCCAGCATGGCGGCTTCGGCGATGCTGATGTCTTTGAGCGGTTTGCCAAAGTAGATTTCGCAAGCCGATGCAAAGCCATAGGCTCGGTTGCCCAGAAAAATCTGGTTCATGTAGATCTCAAGGATTTGGTCCTTGGTGAGCATGTGTTCCAGTTTGTAGGTGAGCAAAATTTCATAAATTTTGCGTGTGTAGGTCTTCTCGGTAGACAGGTACACATTGCGCGCCACCTGCATGGTGATGGTCGATGCGCCTTGACTCTTCATGCGTCCCAGGTTGGCAATGCCTGCGCGCAAAATACCCACATAGTCGACGCCCCCGTGTTGGTAAAAGCGGTTGTCCTCAATCGACAACACCGCATCTTTCATGACTTTCGGAATCTCTTGGATGGGGGTAAGGTTGCGCCTTTCTTCGCCAAACTCCCCCATCAATTGGCCGTCGGCGGTGAAGACCCGCAGCGGCAATTTGGGTTTGTACTCTGCCAAATCGGAAATGTCGGGCAGATTGGGGTAGGCGATGACCATGGCCACGCCCACCACCATCAGGATACTTAACAGGCCTGCCGCGACAAGCCCCATTCCCCAAAGCATGAGCTTCACAAGCCAGGCCCCAATGGAGGGGCTTGAGTCCGGTACAAGGGTGCGTTGCTTGTCTGGCGTTGGGGTGTCTTTGGCGGGCATAGGTAGGCTGGTGGGGCAGCCAACAAGGTGCAGGCTGCGGGCCATTATAAAAATCTTGTCCTGGCCTTTGGATATTTTGAATGTTTATTTGAAATATTAGGTGTTCAAAAAATACGCAGCGAAGCATATTCATGTTAAAAAACACCCAGGAGAAGTGCACCAAGACAACTTCCCAGGGAGACAAAAAATGAACCAATGGTCACGAATGTGGCGGCGGTTGAGCCTTCAATCCGTTCAGCAAGCATGGGGCTTGGCACCGCAGCAAGGGGCAGGCGCTTGGGCTTTGGTGGGCCTGGTCAGGCAAAGCCAAGACTTGGTCAAAGTGAAAACCGCGCTGTCTTTGCACCCGCCCGAAAAAGAGGCGGGTATCGATCTGGCTTGGCTCAGTCAGGGTTTAAGGCAAAGCGGGCGCACACCGGGGGGCCGCTCAAGGCAGCGGCTGAACATGGCCCTGCCTGCGGTGCACTTACACGAGGGCTACCTCGATTTCCCAGCCAACTTGCCTCAAGAGGACTGGGTTTACGAGGTCCAACTGGAAGTCTCGCAGGTGCTTCAGCTGGCACCCGACGACATCAGTTTTGATTTTGAGCCCGTTCCCGTCACCGATGGCTTGGTGCAACGTGTGCACTGGATAGGCTGTGCACAGGCCCACATGACCCAATTCAAAGGCTTTGCAAGGGCTGCAGGCTGGCGATTGGCCGCCGTCGAGCCAGAAAAGCAGGCGGCTTTGCGTGGGGTTCGGGTGCTCAAAGGAGGCGTTTCCAGTTTATTGACCCAGGCACCCCAAGATTGGCAATTTTGGCTACCCGATGCGGCAAAAGTGCCCCCGCAACACCTCTCAGTCGCCTCGGATTCGGCAGTGGAGGCCGCCCTTCGCCAAGTTTTGACCTCACCTGCAGGCCCCCGCTTGGTGGCGGCAGGCTTGGCGCTCAAGGCTTGGCAATGATGCGCGCGCTTAACTTGCTGCATTACCCGAGCCTGGCCCGGGAGCAAAAGGTTTTTCACCGCAGTTGGTCGAGCTTGGCCGGGCTACTGGTGGGGGGCTTCATGGCTTGGGGGTGGGCACATTGGCAAGAAAACCAAACCTATGTGTTGCGGCAAGAGCTGTCCCGCTTGCAGGCCGAATTGCAGACCCGGACCCGCCAAGGCCAAGCAGCGGAACAAGGGCTTGTCCAAACGCGCTTGCAGGCAGAGCAAATGCTGCAGCTGAACCAAATTGCGCAAGAACAACAGGTTTGGCAATCGCTGCATGAAGGCTTGCAAACTGAAGCCCAACACAGCGGCCTTCGGCTGGAAAGCTTGCAGGCGATGGCCGGAAAAATGGTCTTGCAAGGCAGCCTGCCCGATGTGCGTGCCGTCACCGATGTCCGGCAAAGACTGTCTGAACCGCTGCAACAGCCGCTGGGTTTGAGCCGCATGACCGTGGGACCCAAAGGCCAAGTCAATTTTGACTGGCAAGCCCCTTGGTCTGTGGGGCTCCCCAGCACCCCGTCGCTTGCAAAGTTGCCCAGAGTAAGACCATGAAAGTACGACCATGAATGCAAGGCCATGATCGCTTATTCAAGCCCTTCGGGCGTCTCAGGTGCATTGCTTGGCGCACCCACGGGGGCATTGCGCTGGCCCCATTGGCAGCGCTTGATGCAGCGGTGGTTAAGGCGTTGGGGGTTTGCACTGGCCGGCTGGCTGCTGGGTTTTGCGGGCATGGGGTTCATTTATTCAGCGTCGAGCTATGCGCATACCTTGGCTACGCAGGCGCTTGCACGCTTGCAGATTCAAGTGGCTGCCTTGCCTGCAACACCGCCAGCCCCGCCTTCTGTACCGGCAGCGAAAGATTCACAGAATTTGTGGGCCAGCTTGCCGGGGGCGTCCAACCCAGCGCCGGTCTGGCTCAATTTGCAGCAGACCCTGTCAGCCAATGGTTTAAGGCTGCTTTCATTGAGGCCCGTGGCCCCTATACCGGTCCCAGCCAAGCCAGTTTCAGCCACGCCAAACCCTGCCAACCCCGTGGCAACAGAAAAAGTGATCGCCGGGCGTTTGTCCAGCCAGGCCATAGAGGTGCGCTTGCAAGGGCGTTTTGAGGATTGGTCGCGGACATGGGCCGCCCTGACCCAGGCCGGTCCCTTGTGTGTCATCGAGCAAATTCGTGTGGCCGCTACCGGTCAACCCGCCGAGGTTCAGATCGATGCTGTGTTGCGGCTTTGGATGCGTCCGGGTCAAGAAGAGGGCGCTTGGCCCGGTCTGGCCAACGCCTTGCCCTTAGCCGCCGCCTCTTCCTCTACCTCTTTCTCTTCCTCCTATGCTGCCCGGCGGACAGGCCCTCGGGGCGGAGCCTTGTTTGTCCCAAGCCAAACGCTGGCCGAGCCTGCCCAAACCACTGGGGTAGATGCTGTCGTTCTAACCGATGGACCGGATGCAAGCCTTTCAGGGGCTAAGGCAGTGCCAGTCACTGAAGTCTTGTCGGAAGACCCGCAGCAATGGCCCTTGGCGCAGGTGCGCTTGTTGGGCCTTTGGCAGCAAGGGTCTGAGCACTTGGCGATTTTGTCGGCCGGACCCCATTGGGCCAAGGTCAGCCACGGGCAACGCGTCACCCTAGAAGGGCATCGGGTGGCCGCCATCACCGACCAAGGCGTGCGCTTGCAATTGGCACAGGGCCCCGTGATTGAGATTCCTTGGGCCGCAACAACAGCGAAAGTCAAAAAATGACCATAAGCCTCATCACCCCACGCATCCAAAGCCTCGCAAGGGTCATGGGCTTGAAAAAATACACGGTGCACTGCTGCTGGGGGGCTGTGTGTCTTGGCCTGGCTGGATCGGCGGGGGCGCAAAACACGCCCATGGCCTTGCCGACGGTTTCGGTCATGGCGCTTGAACCGCTTGCCCGCGAGGTCACTGCCTCATCCGTCCCACCATCCGCCACACCCTCTGTTTCCCTTTCTGTCCCCCCATCGGCTCCTCTTTCTATGCAGCCCTTGGAGCAAGCCATCAGTTTAAACTTTCAGAACATCGAATT
>CAMDXR010000217.1 GCA_945877725.1 Limnohabitans sp. Rim8 | reverse complement strand
GCACGCAAATGATCCGGCGGCAGCGCAGCCGAGGCCGAACGGCAAAAGCGGATACCCGTGGTATCGCCTTCCGGAAGGCCGCCCTCTAGCAAATAGGAAATCATGGTGGGCACCACATTGATCCAGGTGCAGTGCGATTCCAGCGCCTGCTGCCAAAAGCGCGCCGCTGAAAACTTGGACGGCATGGCCAAGCTGCCCCCGTGGGCCAACGGCGAGAGCATGGTCACGGCAAAAGCATTGATGTGGTAAAGCGGCAAAACAGCCAGCACGCGGTCGCTGGGCTTAAGCGCATGTTCAGCGCTGATGGACTGCGCATTGGCCGCCAGATTGGCTTGCGTGAGCATCACACCTTTGGGTACGCCGGTAGTGCCCGAGGTGTACATCAACAGTGCCATGGCCTCTGGTGCCGGATCATTCGTCAGCATTTCATCGGCTGGCAGCGTGTTTTGATCTGGATCGCAAACCTGAAGCCGGATCGGACGAGGTATCTGCGTCAGCAGGTGGGCCACCGCTTCGGCCCAGTCCGGGCTGACCAGCACCACCGTGCAGTCTGAATGCGCCAAAACATAACGCATTTGTTCGGGCTGCGACAACAAATTGACCGGATTCACACACCAACCACCGTGCATTGCCCCCAACAGCAAGCGCAAGGTTTGCAAGCCATTGGGCATGACCACCGACACCGTCTCACCCGGTTGAGAGCCCAAGGAGCTCAGCCAAGCGGCCGTTTGGCGGCAATTGCGCGCAAGTTCGGCATAGGTGAACCCCGATTGACCCTGCGCGTCACAAGCATAAACAGCCTGCGGGCGTTGACCGGCCTGCGTCTCTATCAGCGAACGTACCGTGGTGCTCATGATTGCCCGTACTTGGCAAAGTAAGCGCCAAAAATTGCCTCTTCGCTGGGTAATCGTTCTGGAATGGGTCGCGAGATGCGCGTGATATTCAGGTAATGGCGAAAATTCATGTTCTCAGAAAAATTGTTTTTGCCCCAAGTCCCACAACCCATGGACAAGGAGAAGGGCAAGCCATTGTCAAAGCTGCCACCCGTGGCGATGGCGTGCGCTTGGTCCACGATCACGCGGGATACGGGCAAATGCAAGCCCAGTTGCAAGGCACGCTCGGGGTGCGCGCTGTGCAAGCCGACCGAATGGCCTGCACCTTGAAAGCTGTAAATGCGCCCCACTTGTTGCATGGCGCCTGCAAAGTCTCTCGCACCGTACAAGGTCAGCACCGGGCAAAGTTTCTCGCCCGAGAAGGGGTGGGCTTCGCCCACTTGGTCTTCTTCGACCAGCAACAGACGTGGATTTAAGGCCGCGATGTCGCTCAAGCCTGCACGCTGGGCCACCACCTGCGCGTTTTGCCCGATGACCGCAGCAGAGAGCTTTCCGTCAGGCCACATCGTCGCTTGCAGTTGGGCTTTTTGAGTGGCGTTGAGGAGCACCGCACCACGAGCGCACAAGGCAGCGATGGCTTGGGCGCGAATGGCGTCGAGCAAAACCAAACTGTTTTCTGAAGAGCAACTGGTGGCGTTGTCAAAGGTTTTGGAACGCAAGATGCGCTCGCTGGCCAGTGTTAGATCGGCGCTTTCGTCGACAATGCCGGCCACGTTGCCAGCGCCCACACCAAAAGCGGGCGTGCCGCTGGTGTAAGCGGCGCGCACGTTGGCCTGCGATCCAGTGGCCACCACCAAGTCGCAGTGGCGCATCAGACTTTGGGTAGACGCTTTGCTCACCGGTGAGGGCAGGACCTGCACCAAGTCATGCGGCGCACCGATCAGATCAAATTGGGCGTGAATGAATTGCACCAATCGCTCGCAGGTAGACCAGCCTTTAGGGGACGGCGCGACGATAACAGCGTTGCGCCCTTTAAGGGCATTGATGATCTTATTGGCCGGAGTGGCCGCCGGGTTGGTGCTGGGGGTAATGGCACACACCACCCCCACCGAGCGGGCAATTTCAGTGATGCCCGTGGCCAAGTCCTCTTGGATCACACCGACCGACTTGGCCCCTTGCAAATCACGCAGCAGGCCAAACGTCTTGCGGTGGTTTTTGCGAATCTTGTCATCTACATTGCCCACGCCCGTATCGGCCACAGCCAGTTCGGCCAATGCCCGGTTACGGCTCGGCTCGATGATGGCCCACCCGGCAGCGCTCACCAATTCGTCAACCCGGGCCTGGTCATAGCCCTCGGCGATATGTTGTGCGGCGCGTGCGCGGGCCACCAACTCAGCAACCAGGGTATCGGTTGCGTCGTCCTTGAGTGAGGTGACGGGCTTATAAAAAGCAGTAGAAGTTTGCATTGTTGTTTTTAGCGGTTGCGTTGCTGAATCAATCAGCCTTGATTTTTGCGTCTTTGACCAGCTTGGCCCATTTGGGGATTTCGGTGGCAATCACTTTGGCCAGCGCCTCGGGTGAGCCGCCCACGGCCTCGCTGCCCTGCTCAAGCAATTGACTGCGAATGGGCGCTTCAGCCAACACGGTGTTGAGCGCGCGGTTCAACCTGTCAACGATGGGCCGAGGTGTTTTGGCAGGCACCAGCATGGCGTACCAAGAGTCCACCTCGAAATCGGCCAGCCCGGCCTCTTGCATGGTCGGGACATCCGGAAATGCGCTGCTGCGCTTGACGGTAGACACCGCCAGCGCCTTGATCTTGCCTGACTTGACGAACTGCGCCGCAGCCGGGATAGACACCCACAACAATTGCACCTGGCCACCTATCAGGTCCGTCACCGCCGGCCCACCGCCCCGGTAGGGAATGTGCGTAATTTGTGTACCAGTCCGCAAATTGAACAACTCGCCCGCCAAATGACCGGGTGAACCATTGCCCACAGAGGCAAACGACAATGAATCAGGCTTGGCTTTGGCCAATGTGATGAGTTCGGCCACATTGCGGACCGGCAGATTGCTGTTGGCCACCAATATCTGCGGTAACGAGGCAACCGTTCCGACGGGTTCAAAGTCTTTTTGGGTATCAAAAGAGAGCTTTGGGTAAATGGCCGGATTGATCGTGTGCGAGCTCAACGTGAACAAGACGGTATAGCCGTCAGGTGCCGCCTTGGCCACCAATTCGGAGCCCAGCGAGCCGCCCGCCCCGCCTTTGTTGTCAATCAAGATGTTTTGTCCCAATGCCGCAGACAAACGATTTTGCACAATGCGTGCAATCACGTCGGTACCACCCCCCGGTGGGTAAGGCACCACAAAGCGCACCGGTTTGTCAGGGTAAGTACTTTGAGCTTGTGCATGCCATGGACAGGCCAAGCTCAAAGCACCCAGCAAAGTAGCGACTAGTGCCTGACGGCGGTTGGACGACATCTTCATACAACACTCCTGTGGAAAGTTATGAGGGATTGGAAACTCGAACTGAACGGGATGCGGGGGGATAACCCAAAGCTTCGCTGGCTTGGCGAGCACAGGCGCTCAACTGGTCTGCAAGTTGCCGCGCTTGTTTTTTGGCAAAACGGATGGACGGTACGCTCATGCCCACCGCGGCAACGACCTCAGCGCGGGCATTGAAGACGGGGGCGCCCAGTCCGCAAACACCCAGACGCCACTCCTCGCGATTTTCGGCCCAACCTCGGTTGCGGCTGCGTTCTAAGTCAGCGTAAAGGCTGTCCAATGTGGTGAGCGTGTTGGGGGTATGACGGGTCAACAGCCCTCCCGGGTGGTCCAATTGCCGGGCAAGCGCCTCAAAATCCAGTTTCATCGCAGCCAGCATGGCCTTACCTGAAGCTACGCAATAAGCAGGCGCCCTGCCACCAATGCGTGAATAAGCCGCCACGGGTAACGGGCTGTCGAATTTATCCAGGTAAACAATCTCTGCACCCTGCAAAACAGCCAAGTGAATGGTCTCTCCGGTGGCATGTGCAAGTTTCGCCAAAAGCGGGTGTAACAAAGATTTGAGGTCCACCGCACTGTCAACCAACGCACCCAGTTCAAACATTCGCAAACTGGCGCGGTAGGTGCTGGTAACGGGATCTTGTACCGCCCAGCCGCATGCCACCAGAGTTTGCAGCGTGCGGTGCGCGTTGCTTCGCGGCAAGTTGAGTGCCTGAGCGACGTCCACTGCTCGGCAGGCCTTGGGAGCGCGCGCTAACCATTCAAGTACCGACAGACCTTTGACCAATGTAGAGTCCATGTATCCCATTCACTTGTTCCAACATGTAGAACACAATATCGCCATTCATAACAATTTAATCCGCAGCACCTGCTTCAACCATCGGGATTAACCCGTGCAACAAAAAAGCCACCCCACACTTACGCATGGAATGGCTTCTTGAAAGCTGTGCCCTTTCAGGCACTCTTTACCTCAGCAGCTGCTCAGTGGAACTGCTCTTCTTCAGTAGAACCAGTGAGGGCTTTCACCGACGACGAACCGCCTTGGATCACCGTGGTCACGTCGTCGAAGTAGCCTGCGCCGACTTCTTGCTGGTGCGACACGAAGGTGTAACCCTTGTCGCGGGCTGCGAACTCAGGCTCTTGCACCATCTCGGTGTAGTGCTTCATGCCTTCGCCACGGGCGTAAGCGTGGGCAAACTGGAAGGTGTTGAACCAATTGATGTGGATACCGGCCAATGTGATGAACTGGTACTTGTAGCCCAATGCCGACAGGTCGTCTTGGAAGGAAGCGATCTGGCTGTCGTTGAGGTTCTTTTTCCAGTTGAACGAAGGCGAGCAGTTGTAGGACAGCAACTTGCCTGGGCAAGCGGCATGCACCGCTTGCGCAAATTCACGGGCAAAACCAATGTCTGGAACGCCAGTTTCGCACCAAACCAAGTCAGCATAGGGAGCGTAAGCCACACCACGGCTGATGGCTTGCTCGAGGCCATTCTTGACGCGGTAGAAACCTTCTTGGGTACGCTCACCGGTCAGGAAGGGTTTGTCGTTGGCGTCATGGTCAGAGGTAATGAGGTTGGCGGCTTCTGCGTCGGTACGGGCCAAAACGATGGTCGAAACGCCCATGACGTCGGCTGCAAAACGGGCAGAAATCAGTTTTTCGCAGGCTTCTTGCGTGGGCACCAACACCTTGCCCCCCATGTGACCGCATTTCTTGACGGCTGCAAGTTGGTCTTCAAAGTGCACGCCAGCAGCACCGGATGCAATCATGTTCTTCATCAGTTCGAAAGCGTTCAACACGCCGCCAAAACCGGCTTCTGCATCAGCCACGATGGGCAAGAAGTAGTCGATGAACTCTTTGCTGCCGGGTTCGATGCCACGGCCCCATTGGATTTCATCAGCGCGCTTGAAGGTATTGTTGATTCGGCGAACCATGGTGGGCACCGAATCGTAAGCGTACAAGGACTGGTCGGGGTACATCGTTTCTGATGTGTTGCCGTCTGCGGCAACTTGCCAGCCCGACAGGTAAACCGCTTCGAGGCCAGCTTTGGCTTGCTGCATTGCCTGTCCGGCACTGATGGCACCAAACGCGTTGACATAGCCCTTTTTGGCGCCACCGTTGATTTTGTCCCACAGTTTTTCTGCACCCCGCTTGGCCAGCGTGTGTTCAATGGGCATGCTGCCGCGCAAACGCACCACATCGGCAGCGGAATAGCCACGCTTCACGCCTTTCCAGCGAGGATTGTTGGCCCAATCTTTCTCAAGGGCGGCAATTTGCTGTTCACGGCTCAGTTGTTGGGTCAGGTTAGCGGGCATGGTGTTACTCCTAA
>CAMDXR010000216.1 GCA_945877725.1 Limnohabitans sp. Rim8 | reverse complement strand
GGCTTGAGAGGGAGCGGGTTGCAACCACTCGCCCAAGCCCTCTTCTACGGCGCTGAATTGCATCTTGGCCAGCACTTGGCGGCAATGGGCGCGAATCTCGGGGGGCATTTCGCCCAAGCGCGAAGGGTTTTGCTCGGTGCCCCAAATGGGCAAGGCCAGCGCTTTGGCCAATGTGGCCAATTTGGCGGCATTGGCCCAGACCGCATCAGCGTCCAACATGGCGGGTTTCAGGCGGGCCTGAAAATCCACCAAGACCAATTGGCTTTCATCTGCATCAATCAACATAAAACACCCCATTTGTAATGGTCGTGATTGTCGCAGGCGCAGACCTTGGGCACGGCTTGTATGCACATTTCGGTGAAACGCATGGGGCAGTGCACCGCCTTTCTAGGGGTTCATGTCTTTAAATAGTGCACGGTCCATCCGTTATGCTCCAGCAAAACCCAAACCCTAGGACTATGAAAACTCAAATTGATCACCTCGTGGTGATGGCCTCGACTCTGGAAGCCGGCGTGCAATGGTGCGAAGAGACCCTGGGCATCACGCCCGGACCCGGTGGCGAGCACGAAAAATACGGCACCCACAACCGCTTGTTCAAAATCGCGTCGCCCAAATTCCCTCTGGCCTATTTTGAAATCATCGCCATCAACCCGGCAGCCATCATCCCCAAGCGCCTGCAAGTGACTCGCTGGTTCGACATGGACGACCCGGCCCTGCAAAAATCCGTTGCCACCCAACCCCGCTTGGTTCACTTTGTAGCCAGCACGGACGACATTAAGGCGGCCCGGCATCTTTTGCGCACCCAAGGCATAGAACGCGGCCAAGTGGTGCACGCCAGCCGCAAGTCGGGTAAAGGCACGCTGAACTGGCAAATCACGGTGCGTGAAGACGGCGAACGTTTGTTCAATGGTTGCTTACCCACCTTGATTCAATGGGGCAAGCCCGATGCCACCGACCCCCTGCGCCTGCACCCCCGCAACAGTTTGCCACGCTCGGGCGTGACCTTGCAAAGCTTAGAAATCAGCCACCCGAGCGGCCCCAAGTTACAAGCCGCCTGTGAAGCCATCGGTTTGGGTGACATCAGCACCCTCACCGGCCCTGCCCGGCTGACCGCCACACTCCAGACCCCCAAAGGCTTGGTGCAACTGCACAGCACGGGCATTTAAGAAAAAAAGTAACGCGCTTTTTGCGCGCACAAGTCGGTTATCAAACTGCACACCCTGTTGGACCTGCGGGCTAGGTCCCCGGGTTTATTCAAATCAGCGACGGCAACACCCACAAGGTCAAATCTTGAGCTTGACCATGTTTGAAACAAGCCCAATCAATCAACTACTTACACCAACCGCCCCTGACAAAGATTCGGAATTTGAGCCTCAACTGCTCGCTCTTTTTGATCGCGCTACAAAACTAATGATTTTTATATTATTATTGTTTTAATTCTGTTGTAAATTCTCGCACTGCGACCATTTGCAGATCATTTTGGAGTGCTAAATGCCGATTTTTTTGCCAAATAACACTCGCAGATCTCTACTGACTCTGGTTAGCGTTCTGGCATTTATCTTAATGGGCTGCGGAGGTGGCGGTACACAGACAAGCATCACGTTATCGGGAATTGCAGCCACGGGCGCAGCTTTTACTGGTGCGGTGGTCAGGGTTATTGACAGTCGGGGAACTGAAGTCGGTACCAGTGAAACCGTGGGCGATGATGGCGTTTTCAGTATCGCTCTCAGTCCAGGGGCATCCGCTCCTTTCGTGCTGACGGCTACAAGGACCAGTGCAACGGGTGAGTCCGAGTCCCTGGTGAGTGTGGTTAGCGCCGACAGAAACTCTAGCGTGAACATCACTCCCATCACCAACCTGATTGCCTCGCGCCTGTCCCCTTCTGGCAATCCGACCAATCTTGCGGCTGAGCTGGTGGGAGGTAGGGCTCAGATTACAACCGCCAACATTGAAGCCCGTGTGACCGAGGTACAAACCATACTGGAGCCTTTGCTTGCTGCCACCGGCACTCGCAACATCAACCCAATCAGCGGCAGTTTCGCTGTGAACGGAACGGGTTACGACCGCTTGCTCGACTCGGTCACCATCAGCATCGTACCGTCCAGCGCCACGACAGCCAACATTGAAATTGCGGTTCGGCAAGCTGAAACAGCAGAATCAGCTCAGCCCAATGTGGTGAGCTTCACAAGCGCAAGCACCACTGTGGCCCCACTGCCCGAGATCAACGCCAGCAACCTGGTCGAGCCGGGCACATCGGCGATGATTTCCGATTTCCTGAGCAGGTTGACCACTTGCTACGCATTGCCGCTTGACCAGCGCGTCTCCGGGGAGGTGGATGGAAATAACCGCATCGGTGGTGCAAGTGCTGTATCAAACGCTGCCTGTCGAGACATTTTCTATGGCAACAGCGCTACCAACTACCGTAACAACGGAGGAACCGTTGGACGCAACACAAATAACCAGGGCGAATTTGCCGGCTTGTTTCGTGCTGGTGCCACCAACGCTGTTTTTAGTCAAGGCGCCTACCAATTCACACGTCCTAACGGCGACATCGTCGCCAGCTTTAAGACGCGTGACACCGTTGGAAATGAGTCTTTCAGTCAAGTGGTGCTGAGAAAAGATAGCGGAAAATTGCGCCTGATTGGCAATCAATACAACTACCCCGGAGCGGTTTACGCTTTTCAGCAACGACGTGAATTTATCACCCTAGACCAAGGCCAATACAGCTATTTGAGCACCGGTTATGCGCTGGATGTCGCCAACCGCACCGTCGATGGGGTCTCCATCTACAACCGGGTTGTAGTGACCGCACCTTCCGGTAAAAAGATAGTGCTGCGCCCTGCTACCGGTCTTTCTTACCTAGTGATCTATAAGGGTGATGACCCAGACAGCACCACCCCTGTTGGAACAGCCGCAACAAGCAACATATTGCGCCTGCGTTCTGAATATCTTGATGGTTCCACTGCTCGTGCACACCCCAGTAACTTTGACACCGGCCTCGTTTTTGCAATCAACAACACCGGCCAACAGCAGGATTTCACTGAAACTGATTTAACCAATATCCCGAACCAAAGCAATTGGAAGTTGGAATATTACTTAGCGAATCAACCAACTGTGCT
Source organism: Limnohabitans sp. Rim8 (assembly GCA_945877725.1). Taxonomy (GTDB): domain Bacteria; phylum Pseudomonadota; class Gammaproteobacteria; order Burkholderiales; family Burkholderiaceae_C; genus Limnohabitans_A. Next base: position 2,555 of record CAMDXR010000216.1, on the reverse strand, counting down.
GGCGGCCACTCAAACGTACAAAACACGTTCCCGCGCCATGACCATCGGCGAATTGCGCACCCAGGGGATGACGTCACTGGCACCGGCTTTGACTTTACAAATACAACAAGAGGCGCAATCTGCCGTCGAAAGTTTTCCCGGCAAGATTTTGTTGCAGAACGTGACGGACCCGATCAATCTGACGCCTGTTGGTGGAGGGAATGCCTGGTCGGTGCCTACAGGAGTCGCTGCGCCGACAAGCGTTACTTTATTTGGTCAACACGCCGACGTTTTGTTCAACGACGAAGTCAACGTGGGATCTTCCGCTCGCACGGCTGTTATCCCTTGCACATCACAGGGCACAGGCGACAACCACTGTGCAACACAGGGAAAATACGCTGCAAATGTGGCCTTTAACGGCCTCCATTTAATCGCAAAGGATTCCGCAGGTCGAAGCTTGGCCAGTTTCTTTGCCATTTACAAACTGCAAAACCTACCTGTACCCTAAACTTTAAGCCAGGTAAAAAGCCACGGTCCACTGGCTTGAGGTTCAAAGATCCGCAGTGAATCAGTGCTTAAAAGGATTCGCTTTTAGCGCTTGAACCTTGCCATAGGCGGCCAGCAATTTCTGGTGCATGGCGCAGCCCTCCATCGCCAGACCGGGGGCCGAAATGCCCATAAAACGGTCGGTTTGGGCAATCAATGCTTGCGCCTGCAACAAGGCAGCAGCCCCATACAGTTGACGCAACGAGGTCAAATAAGGCCCGGTGTTGCCTCCATCCGACAATTGAATCAAGGTCTCGACACAGGCATAGACGGCTCGGCGCTGGGGCGAAATTTGGTCAAAGTGGCGAATCCACTCGCAGCCTTCCAGGGTTGCCTCTTCATTGCCCGAAGCCAGGGCCAACAAGGTCTTCAACTCGCCCACCCGCAAATCGGCCCAAAATGACCCGGCATCGGCCACCATGCCAATCACCGCCGCCACCGGCCGCTGATCCGCCAGGCTGGACTCGTTCAGGCTGGCCAGCAAATCGGCACATTCTTCATCGTCCAGATCGGTCAAATTGAGGATCGCCTCACGCATCGGGTTGGCAATGCTGTTGTTTTCAAAATCCAAATCGTCCACCGGGTAAATCTCGGACATGCCGGGCACTAAGATGCGGCAACCGTAAACCCCCAAATGTTCAAAATCAGAGATGTAAATGTCAAAACCATCACTGTGGATTTTGTTCACCGACCACTCATAGTCTTGTGCGGTGCTGCTGGCAAAGTTCCAGTCCACAAACACATGGTCCGGAATTTCGCTCAAAAAGTCCCAATGGATCACGCCACTGGAGTCCACAAAATGGATTTCAATGTTGGTGGCGCTGGCCGCTTCTTCAAGGTCAAAAGTGGGGGGCGGAAAGCCCTTCAAGGTGTCCAGCGCTCGGCCCTGCAACAACTCGGTCAAAGCGCGCTCAAGGGCCACTTCAAAGCGCGGATGCGCGCCAAAACTGGCAAAACAACCTTGGTCTTCGGGGTGCAGCAAAGTCACGTTCATCACCGGGTATTGCCCACCCAAAGAGGCGTCTTTGACCAAAATGCCAAACCCCGCAGCCCGCAAAGCCGCAATGCCAGCGGCAATGCGCGGGTAGCGGTTGATGACCGATTCAGGCACATCGGGCAAGCAAATGCCCTCGCTGATGATCTTGCCCTTGATGTAACGCTCAAACACCTCAGACAAAGCCTGCGTGCGGGCCTCGGCAGCCGTGTTGCCCGCCGACATGCCGTTGCTCACATACAAGTTGCCAATGATGTTGACCGGAATATAGGCCGTGCTGCCATCGCGCTGGCGCACATACGGGATGGTGCATATGCCGCGATCTTCGTTACCCGAATTGAACTCCACCAGATTGCGGGCATCGATGTTGCCCTCGGGGTTATAAAAAGCATGCAGCTCGGTGTTGAGCAAGCCCGCAGGCCAAGCCCCGTCATCTGGCAAGTCAAACCAACGCTCTTGCGGGTAATGCACAAAATCGTGGTCGGCAATGTCCGGCCCCAGGTAGTAATGGGTCCAAAAATAATTGGTCGACAAACGCTCAAAAAACTCCCCCAGCGCACTCGCCAAACAAGCCAATCGGGTCGCCCCCTTGCCGTTGGTAAACAGCACCGGGCAATCGCGGTCCCGAATGTGCACCGACCAAATACCCTCTACCGGATTCAGCCAGCTTTTCTCTTCAATGTGAAAACCCAAAGCCTGTAAACGGGCCTGCAGGGTCTGGATGGTGGCCTCCAGCGGCGCGTCTTTGCCGGGGATATAACTTTGTGAACTCACGGCAAAACCTTGTAATGATGGGCGTCCGGATCGGACAGGTTGCATTTTGCCTGTGTTGGGGCGAACTGTTTATGCAGCTTAAGTGCTTGAAATGCTCAGGCCTAGCGTTGGCCCCCGCCTGGCAACACGAAGTCTGCATCCACCCAAGCTTGTGCAGAAAGCCGGTTCAACTTGAAACCGGCCTGCACCTTCAGTTCGGCCAGGGTGTCGCCGCCCTCGTCTTGCGCCGTTAAAACGGCATAAGGGTTGTCGTCATCGGGCA
>CAMDXR010000215.1 GCA_945877725.1 Limnohabitans sp. Rim8 | reverse complement strand
TTTGTGGGCCTAGGCTGCTTTTACAATCCCAGCCTGCCCAATAGGAACACCGCATGAACACCACCGCAGGCTTGCAGGCCGAAGACTTTGACACCCTAGACCACATTCTTGACGACTTGCGCGAGCGGTTTGAAGAGACGCCCCAGTGGGATTTTTGTGAGGGCTTTATGGCGGCCATGGTGTGCTGCCGCCGCCCTTTGGCCGAGGACGAGTGGCTGCCGATGTTGCTGGGCATTGACCCGGATGATGCCGAAGGCGGCAGTTTTGCCGACGATGCCCAGCGCCAGCAGTTCATGGCACTGTGGCAGCGCCGTTATGACGAAGTCAAACTGGCCTTGGACACGCCCGTGGAGGCCTTGGACGACGACAAGGCTTATGCCCCCGAAGTGATGGATGTGCGCGGGGCCATTGCTTCGTTGCCCCCCGAGGAGCAGGCAGAAATTGAGGACAGCGAGATTCCGGCTTTTGCCCAAGTCTGGGCGCTGGGCTTCATGTTTGTGGTCGAAAACTTTCCTGAGGAGTGGGAGGCCCCCAAAGACAAAGAAGCCAGCAAGTGGCACGACTTGTCGCTAGAGGCCATCGTGGCCCTGACCGAGGACGACACCGACGTGCCCACTTTGTCGGCCTTGTCCGAAGATGGCCCGCCCAGCGTGAGCGAAACGCGCCTGAACCTATATGGCGAGGCTTTGTGGGCCGTGTACGACTTGCGCGAGATCTGGCGCAACATCGGCCCGCGTGTGGCACAAGTCTTTAAGGCCGACACCCCAGGCCGCAACGATCCTTGCTCTTGCGGCAGCGGCAAAAAATACAAAAAGTGCTGCGGGGCCTGAAAGGGTAGCAGTCATGGACCCCCGATCAGGTCGGGGGTGACAGTTTTGTCATACCCGCGCACGCGGGTATCCATCACAGCCGAAGGCATGGACCCCCGATCGGGTCGGGGGTGACAGATTCAGGTCGAGGCAGCTGTCACACCATGAAGCCTGACAGTGCTTCGCTGGTGGCTTCGGGGAGTTCTTCGGGGATGAAATGTCCGGCGGGCATCAACTGACCTTGCACTTGGGCTGCACATTGCGCTTGCCACAGATCAACCGGCTTGAACATGCGGTTGACCACGCCCCGTTCACCCCACATCACCAGGGTGTCGCAGGCCAACAAATCGCCGCGTTCACGGCCTTCGCGGTCGTGTACCAAATCAATCCCGGCACTGGCCCGGTAGTCTTCGCAGGCGCTGTGAATGGCGGCTGACCAGCCTTTTTCGTTCAAGTGGGGGTTGCCAAAGCAGCGATCGTATTCGGCCAGCGCTTCGGGTTCTATATAACCCATGCCCTGGCTGCCCCAGCCGCCCAGCTTGGCGTGCAGGTAGGCGAGTGGGTTGCCGCCGATCATCAGTTCGGGCAAGGGTGCGGGCTGGGTCAGGTGGAACCAGTGGTAATAAGCTTGTGCAAAAGCAAAATAGGGGTCGGCCACAGGCCCGGAAGCAATGGGTGTTTTGCCCCAATGGCCGCCATACATGTCGAGCGTGGGGGCGATGTCGATCACGCAGAGTTTTTTGACACGGCTCGCGTGGTCCAGCGCCAAGCGGTGCGCCACCCGGCCACCCCGGTCGTGGCCGCACAAATAGAAGTCGTCCACACCCAGTGCATCCAGCAGCCCCACCACCTCTTGGGCCATGGCGCGTTTGCTGTAGTGCAGGTGCTGCGCATCGCCCAAAGCGTGCGATGAATCGCCATAACCCCGCAGGTCCGGCAAGACCAGTCGGTAACGACCCCGCAGGTTTTGCGCCACCCGCTGCCACATGACATGGGTTTGCGGAAAGCCGTGCAGCAACACCAGCACGGGCAGATGGGCTTGCGCAGCCCAGTTGGCCGAGCGCCTGAAACACACGGGCAAACCCGCCACCGTCAAGGTTTGGCGTTCAAAGCCTTCAAACCAAGCCATCAGTCCACCTTGGCGCCGGAGGCTTTGACGACTTCAGCCCATTTTTTGTGCTCGCTGTCGATGAGCGTGGCAAATTGCGCCGGGGTGTTGCCGCTGGGAATGGCCCCCAAAGTGGCAAGTCGCTCTTTCATGGCGGGGGTGGCGAGCGATTTGGCCACTTCTTGCTGGATGCGGTTGACCACATCGGCGGGCGTACCGGCCGGGGCCAGCAATCCGAACCAACTGCTGGCCTCAAAGCCCTTGAGCCCGGCGGCCTCTTCGACGGTGGGCAGCTCCGGAATTGCCGCAGAGCGCTGGCTGCTGGTCACGGCCAAGGCCTTGAGTTTGCCGGCCTTGATGAGTTGCATGGCCGAGGGCAGGTTGTCAAACATCACGTCCATGCTGCCACCCGCCAAATCGAGCAGCGCAGGGCCAGACCCCCGGTACGGAATGTGGGCCATGAAGATGCCAGTTTGGGTTTTGAACAACTCGCCCGCCAAGTGAATCGAGGTGCCGTTGCCGCTGGAGGCCATGTTCAGCTTGCCGGGGTTGGCCTTGGCGTATTGAATGAAGTCCTTGACGCTGTTGATCTTGTTGGCCGCCGCTTTTTCGGCGTTGACCACCATCACGTTGGGCACCCCGGCCACCAAGGTGATAGGCACAAAGTCTTTGAAGGGGTCGTAGGGCAGTTTGGCATACAGAGCGCGGTTGATGCCGTGCGTGCCCACCGTGCCCATGAGCAAGGTGTAGCCATCGCCAGCCGACTTGGCCACGATTTCGGCCCCCAGATTGCCGCCCGCGCCGCCTTTGTTTTCAATTACAAATTGCTGGCCAAATGCCTTGCTCAGGTCGGGGGCAATGGCCCTGGCCAAAATGTCGGTGGTACCGCCGGGCGCAAAAGGCACCACGATCTTGACCGGCTTGGAAGGCCAAGCCGTTTGGGCATAGGCGGCTGGCACCAAAAACGCCATCGCGGCAGCAACCGCCAGCAAGGGACGACGAGAGATAGAACGCGGGATATGCAGCATGTTGGCCTCCAGACAAAATATGCAAAGCATGATGCCATGCCCCCCTACAAACGCTGTCACACAAGTGGCGATTAGGGCCACAACCAAGGGTTTGCTCTAGGACCAGTCAGCCATCGCCGCCGAAGTCATGGACCCCCGATCAGGTCGGGGGTGACGGGTTCAAGGTGATGGGCACGGGGTGGTGCCGGTTGACAGCAGTGCCTGCAGCTGGGCTTGTAAGGTTGGTTTTTGTACTTTGCCCAGGGCGCTTTTGGGCAAATTGTGCAACCACACCACACGGCGCGGCAGCTTGAAACGGGCGATGCGGTTTTGCAGGTGTTGCATTACGCCTTCTGGCGTCAAAGCCTGACCTGGCGCATCGGCGCTGCGCACGATGACCGCCACGGGCACTTCGCCCCAGCGGGCGTCGGGCATGCCGACCACTGCACATTCAAGGACCCCGGGCAGGGTCACCAGCAGGTTTTCTATTTCGGCGGGGTAGATGTTTTCGCCCCCAGAGATGATCATGTCTTTGCTGCGGCCCACGATGGTCACGCAGCCGTCAGGCGCTTGCTGGCCCAGGTCGCCGGTTGCGAACCAGCCGTCTTGCAGGCCAACACCATCGCGGCCAGTGTCTTGCAGTCCAACACCGCCCCGGCCGTCGGCTTGCCAATAACCGCGCATGACGTTGGGGGCGCGAACGCACACCTCGCCTGTTTGCCCCACGGCCACGCTTTGGCCTTGCTCGTTGCGCAAGGCCAGTTGGGCTTCAGCTTGTGGCCAGCCTGTGCTGCCCATGCGGGCCACGGCTTGGTCAAACGGCAAGACGATGGAGACTGGCCCGGTTTCGGTGGTGCCGTAGATCTGCCCCACCGGAATGCCCCGGTCATGAAACGCCTGCAAATACGCGGCTGGAATGGTGGACGAGCCCGTCATCAAGCCACGCAAGGACGACAACCGCGCCAAGGGCCAGTGCGGATGATCGATGACAGCACGCAAAGTGGCGGGCACTAAAAGCGACAAACTGGGGCGACTGGACTCAATCTCTTCAAGCCAAGCTTGCGCGTCAAAACGGGCATGCAAAATCACCGTCACCCCGGCCAGCAGGGCGGGCAAGGTCTGAATGCACAAGCCCCCCACATGGAAAAGCGGCAAAGTTGAAAGCACTTGGTCGCTGGGCACAAACTCGTGCGCGGCCTGACTAGCCCGGGCATTGGCCAGCAAATTGTTTTGTGTGTGCAGCGCGCCTTTGGGCTGCCCGGTGGTGCCCGAGGTGTAGACCAACAACACCGGGGCATCGCCCGTGACTGCAGGCAAAGACAAGCCGCGTGGCGCGGGCGCATTGATCAACGCGTCTTGGTGTGTACGGCGCAGGCCCGGCCCGTTGAGCGATGGGGCCACCGGGTGGTGCAGGCTGTCGTGCACCAGCAAAGCTGGGGTGGCGTCGGCCAATACTTGCTGCAATTCGGCCACCGCCAAACGGTAATTGAGCGGCATGAACACCGCCCCGATGCGGGCGCAAGCCACCAGCGCAACCAGTTGCAATTCGTGGTTCAAACCCAGCCAGGCAACCCGGTCACCGGCCTGGATTTGCCAATCGCTTTGCAGGTGCGCCGTGACCCGCTCCACCCGTCGCCAGAATTTGGCGAAGTCGCAGGTCCACAAGGCTTTGTCTTGCCTGAAGTGCAAAGCAATGTGGCTGCCTTGCTGCTGCGCCAAGGCCTGAAAACGCTGCGCCAGCGGGCTGTGCTCGGGCGTGGCTTGGGTGTCCGGTTTCATTCGTCTTTTTCGCCGGGGCCGTACAGGGCTTCGCGGCCAATGCGGTCCATGCACAACTCGGCCGTCCAGGGCAACATGAGCGAGCCGCATCGGGCGTCGCGGTACAAGCGCTCGAGCGGCAAAGACTTGAGCATGGACTGCCCGCCACAAGTGCGAATGGCCAAACGGGCAATGTCTTGTGCGTTTTCCATGATGCTGAACTGCGCGGCATAGGCGCGCAAGCGGGTGGACTTGCTGGGGTCCACACGGGCATCGGTGATGGCACGCAAAAACAAGTTGCGCGTTTGCTCCAGCTTGATGAACATCTCGGCCACCGCGATTTGTTTGGTGGCGAACTGGCGGCGCTTGACGGGGCCCGTGCCCGGAATTTCGCCGCGCAAATAGGCCACCGTGAAGTCGTAGGCGGCTTGGGCAATGCCCATGTAAGTGGGCGACAGCGTCATGAACATATGGGGCCAGCGACTGGCCGCCTGAAAGTACAGGCCCTGCGGCATGAGGGCTGCGTCTTCAGGCACAAACACATCCTTGAACACCAGGTTGCGCGACACAGTGGCCCGCATGCCCAAGGGGTCCCAATCGCCTTCAACCGTGAGGCCGGGGGCGGTGCGGGGGATGGCCAGGTACAAGGTGTCGCGGCGCGAGAGGTCAGCGTCGGGTTTTTTCTCGGTGCACAACACCCCAAAGTAGTGGGCGGCATCGGACAGGGATGCAAAGATTTTTTTGCCATTGACCCGCCACCCGCCCTCGACCTTGACGGCAATGGTGCCAAAGGGCTGCGCCCCAGCGGCGGCGGCGCCCCCTTCGGAAAAGGGCTGCGCATAAATGGCCCCTTCATTCACCACACGGCCAAAGTGCATTTTTTGGTGCTGGCGGTGGGTGGCCCGTTGCTCGGGGGTCATCTCTAAGTCTTCTGACAACAAGCCGCTCCACAACATGGTGCAGACGTGCATGTTGAAAGTCAGCGCCGTGGCACCACAGTAGCG
>CAMDXR010000214.1 GCA_945877725.1 Limnohabitans sp. Rim8 | reverse complement strand
GCCATCGACCGCCTGCGCGCGGGCTTGGATCAGACCACCGTGCTGGGCCTGCCCACCAACCGCGCCTTTTTGGCGGCGTGCTTGCAGAACCCGGTGTTCTGCGAGGGCGAGGCCTTGATCCCTTTCCTATCCGAACAAGCCGATGCCTTGCGCCAAGGCTTGCAAGCTACCAGCGAACCACGCACCGTGGCCGCCCTGGCCGTACTTTTTGCCCAGCAAGAACCTGCTAACTCCATGCCTAGCCCCTTCGTGCGGCCGTTGCGCATGGGCCTGCGCATGGGCGTGGGTGAAGACAGCTTCTCGCTGAACCTGCAGGAACTGGGCCAGGGCCGAGTGCGCATTCAATTCGGCGATGTTACATACCAGGCCCATGTGGTGCGCAGGGCTGATCAGCTGCAGATTGACCTCAACGGTCAGCGCTGGCAAGCCCGCGCCGTGGCCTGTCGAGGCACTGCCCATGCTGTGCAATGGCATGTGCAGCTGCAAGGCCTTGCATGCTTTGAGCTCTGGCTCACCGACCAAAGTCACAGCGCCCCCAGCACAGGCGCGAGCGCCCAAGCCTCGCAGTCGCTGCGCGCACCCTTCAACGGCAAGTTGATCGCGCTGCACGTACACGAAGGTCAGCAGGTGCATCAAGGCGATGCCGTGCTGGTAATTGAATCGATGAAGTTGGAACACATTTTGTGTGCTCCTCGCGATGCGTTGGTGCACAGCCTCTCGGCCAGCGTGGGCCAGCAAGTGAGTCCCGGCCAGGTGCTGGTGCAATGGAAGGACGCCGCATGAGCACCGCTGGATTCACTCCCGGTATCTCACCCGACTTCACACCCGCAGACCTGCAAAGCCTGCAAGCCACCGTGGAGCGCTTTGCCCAACAAGCTATCGCTCCACAAGTGCCGGCTTGGGAAGAAGCAGGTCAATTTGACCGATCGCTTTACAACCAGGCCGCTGAGTTGGGCCTGCTGGGCCTGGGCTATCCGGAGCATTTGGGCGGAACACCCGCGCCTTGGCGCGTGCGCAACGCCATGTCGCAAACCCTGGCGCGTTTTGGCGGCAGCGGCGGTGTCATGGCCAGCTTGTTCTCGCACAACATTGGCCTGCCGCCCGTTTTGGCCCATGGCAGTGCCGATTTGCAAGCCGAAGTGGTGCCCCCCGTGCTGCGCGGCGAGCGGATTGCTGCGCTGGCCATCACCGAGACCGGTGGCGGCTCTGACGTGGCCAGCCTGCGCACCACCGCCCGTGCGGATGGGGCTGACTATGTCATCGACGGTGAAAAAGTCTTCATCACTTCGGGCCTGCGCGCCGACTGGATCACGCTGGCCGTGCGCACCGACCCGGCCCGCAAGGGGGCCACCGGCATCTCCATGGTGGTGGTGCCGGGGGATACGCCCGGCCTTTCGCGCACGCGCCTGCACAAAATGGGTTGGCACAGCTCAGACACCGCGCAACTGCATTTTGACGGCGTGCGCGTGCCCCAGCGTTACCGACTGGGTGACGAAGGCGCAGGCTTCAAGATGATCATGGGCAACTTCAACGGCGAGCGCCTGGCCATGTCGGCCATGGCGCTGGGCTTTGCGCAGGCTTGTTATGACGAGGCCCTGGCCTGGAGCCGCCAACGCCAGACTTTTGGTGCGGCTTTGATCGATCGACAAGTCATTCGCCACAAACTGATGGACATGCAAATGCGCATATCGTCCACCCAAGCCTGGGTGGATGCGGTGACGCAGCAAGCCGATGAGGGCCAGAACGGTGCCGAGTGGGTAGCCCAGGTGTGTCTGCTGAAAAATCACGCTACCCAAACGATGCAGTACTGCGCCGACGCCGCGGTGCAAATCCTGGGCGGCATGGGGTACATGCGGGGCTCGGTGAGCGAGCGGGTTTACCGCGAAGTCAAGGTCATGATGATTGGTGGCGGCGCCGAAGAAATCATGAAAGAGTTGGCGGCCAAACAGTTGGGCGTTTGAGGCATTGCGTCAGACAAAAACCATGAAAAAACCGCCAAAACCCCTTCAGGTTTTGGCGGTTTCTAATACGCTGACTCAGACTTTTTTACTTCTTGTCTGAAAAGTAGCTGGATGTGACCTTCCAGCGGCCATCGGTGATTTGCGACATGCGCGAAGCATTGCTGCCCAAACGCTTGGTGGCGGTGAAGGTCATCTCGCCAGTGCCGAAAATATCGGGAGGGATCACCATGGTGTCCATGGCCTTGATGATGCTCTCGGTGGTCACGTTGTTGCCAGATTTCTCAACCGCGCGCAAGAACGCGTCAATGGCGTTATAGCCATAGACCGAGAACACGGTCGGGTCTTCGTTGAACTTGGTCTTGTACTTGTTGGCCCAAAAACGGATAGGCTGTGCAGCCTCGTCCAAGTAGGGGTGCTGGGTAGACATGGTGGCATAAAAGCCGTTCATGGCGGGGCCACCCAATTTATGGATCAGATCGGTGTAAGCCGCGCTGGAGCCGAGGAATGTGGGGCTGAAACCTAAGCGACGAGCTGTGGCGATACCGCCAATGGTCTCGCGAATGATGGTGCCCATGACCACAAAATCGCACTTGGACGAGGCCAGCTTTTGCATTTGTGATGCAAAGTCGGTCGCACCGCGCTTGTAGGTGGTGACCTCGGCAAACTGCATACCCATGCTTTTGAGGCCCTCTTCGGCACCACGGAACACTTCCAGACCGAATTCATCGTCCTGGTGCATCGCGCAGATTTGCTTGGCGTTCTTCTCTTTCACCAAAATCGGCAGACCCAAACGCATCTGGTCGTAGTAGGTGGCAGCAAAAGAATACTTTAGTTTATGGAATGGCTCGTACATTTCACGCGCGGCCGTGACGGGGAAAAAGTTGATCACGTTCTTCTGAAACTGCACGGGCATGGCAGCCATGTTTTGCGCCGTGCCGATGTGGCCGATCATGGCAAAAATCTTGTCTTGGTTGACCAGCTTTTGCGCAGCCAACACGGCGCGACGGGGGTCATAGGCCGAATCTTCGACCAGCAGCTTGAACTTGCGGCCATTGATACCGCCTTGCTCATTGGCTTCGTCCACGCGCAGCATCATGCCCAGGCGCACTTGCTTGCCAAAACCCGCCAGCGGACCGGACAAATCCTGAATCGAGCCGAGCGTGATTTCGTTTTTGGACACGCCTTGCGATGGTTGGGCCATGGCCGCGCCAGCGGTCAGGGCCATCGCCGCAGCGATCAGACTGAGTTTGCGTTTCATGTTAAAGGTCTCCTGTGGTGTAAAGGGGTGATTGGGAAAGTGTCAGGACTCAGCGGTACATCGCCTCAATTTGGGGCGCGTATTTTTTTTCGACCAATTTGCGCTTGAGCTTCATGGTTGGGGTCAGTTCTTCGTCCTCGGCGCTCAGCTGGGTGTCGAGTAACCAAAATTTCTTGATCTGCTCAACGCGCGCGAATTTTTTGTTGACACGGTCCACTTCGGCTTGGATCAAGGTTTGAACTTCGGCGCTGTGAGTTAGGCTGGCGTAATTGGAGAAAGGCACATCGTTGTCCTGTGCGTATTTCTCGACGTTCTCTTGGTCGATCATGACGATCAAGGTCAGGTAAGGGCGTTTGTCGCCGATGACCACTGCGTCCGTGACGTAGGGCGAGAATTTCAATTCGTTTTCCAACTCGCTGGGTGTGATGTTTTTGCCGCCAGCCGTGATGATGATGTCTTTCATCCGGTCGGTGATCCGGAAAAACCCTTCCTCGTCCACCACGCCCACATCGCCTGTATGCAGCCAGCCATCGGCGTCGATGGTTTCGGCGGTTTTTTCAGGCAAGTTGAGGTATCCCATAAACACATTGGGGCCGCGTACCAAAATCTCGCCAGTCACAGGATCCACGCGCATGTCGTTGTATTCGGCCGCAGGGCCAATGGAGCCGGGCTTGATGCGGTCGGCGGGTACGCCCGAGGCTGCACCGCAGGTCTCGGTCATACCCCATACCTCCAGCATGGGCAAACCCAGTGCCAAGTACCAGCGCACCAAATCAGGGGAAATGGGGGCTGCACCCGTGACCAAAAAGCGCGCGCGATGGATGCCGATCAACTTGCGCACATTGTTCAGCGCCAGCAAGCGGGCCACATGAAACCTCAGCTTGAGGGTGGCGGGCACGGGCTTTTGCGCCAGCACCAAATCGGCCACCTGCTGGCCCACGCCAATGGCCCAGGCGTATGTGGCTTGCTGCAGCCCCCCGGCTTCCTTGAGCGCGATCATCACGCCCGAGTAAAACTTTTCCCATACCCGGGGTACCGCCGTGAACACGGTGGGTGCAATTTCGCGCACGTTTTCGGGCACGGTTTCGGGGTTCTCGACAAAGTTGAGTTTGGCCCCGGTGTACATCGAAAAATACTCACCCCCCATGCGCTCGGCAATGTGGCACAGCGGCAAAAAGCACATGCATTCGTCGCGCTCGTCGCGCGCAATCAGGGTGTTGTAACCCCGAACTGTGAAAACCAGCCCATGGTGGCTGTGCATGCCACCTTTGGGTTTGCCGGTGGTGCCCGAGGTGTAGACCAAAATGGCCAGCTCTTCGGGTTTGCAAGCAGCGCTGCGCTGCATGAGCGTGTCGGGGTGTTGCTGGGCGTGTTCGCGGCCCAAGTTTTGCAACTGCTTGAGGCTGATGACCATGGGGTCGTGGAAGTCGCGCAGTCCGTCCATGTCGAACACCACGATTTTTTGCAACAAGGGCAAGCTGTCGCGCACGGCCAAGGCCTTGTCGAGCTGCTCGTCGTCTTCCACGAACAACACGCGGGTACCCGAGTCTTCGCACAGGTAACGCACTTGATCGGCCGCGTCAGTGGGGTAGATGCCGTTGGATACGCCACCGGCGCTCAGCACGGCCAGGTCGCACAACACCCATTCGATGTTGGTGTTGGACAAGATGGAGGTGGTGTGTCGCGCCTCAAAGCCCAGCGCCATCAGTCCGTGTCCGATCTCGCGCACGGCCTGACCGGTCTTGTCCCATGTCCAACTGCGCCAGATGCCGAGTTCTTTTTGGCGCATCCACACATTGGGGCCGCGTGCGGCCACCGCGTTCCAGAAGATGGCGGGGATCGTCTCGCCCGCCATGACGATATTTTTTTGCGGCGTAATGCCAGAGGTGTCCCAGAGTTGGCTCATGATTTATCTCCAGGTTTTCTTCTTTTTCCAACGGCGGTCGGCGCGCACGCCCTCTTCCTTCATACCTAAGTAGAATTCCTTGATGTCCTCTTTTTCTCGCAAATGGGCGCAGGTGTCTTCCATCACAATGCGGCCGTTTTCCAGCACATAACCATAGTCCGAGGCATTGAGCGCCATGTTGGCGTTTTGCTCGACCAGCAAGATGGTGGTGCCGCGCTCGCGGTTGATGCGCACCACGATCTCGAAGATTTCCTTGGTCAGTTTCGGAGAGAGGCCCAAGCTGGGTTCGTCCAGCAAGATCAGGTCGGGGTTGGCCATGAGCGCCCGGCTGATGGCCAGCATTTGCTGCTGCCCACCCGAAAGCAAGCCCGCGTCTTGTGCAGCCCGCTCGCGCAGGATGGGAAAGTAGTTGTACACGGCTTCCATGTCGCGCGCCACGCCATCGCCGTCTTGCCGGGTGTAGGCGCCCATCAGCAGGTTGTCGCGGATGGACAGGAGCGGGAACACCTCGCGCCCTTCGGGTACATGCATCAGACCGCGTTGCACGATGATGGCGGGATCCAGCGCGGTGAT
>CAMDXR010000213.1 GCA_945877725.1 Limnohabitans sp. Rim8 | reverse complement strand
ATGTCGGCCTGTAAGTCAGAAAAGCCCAACACGCAGTCGGGCTGCAAGGCCAGAATTTTGTCAATCTTGGCGCTCAAAAAAGCACTGACCTTGGGTTTTTCCTCGCGCGCCCGTCGAGGTCGCACCGTGTAGCCGCTGATGCCCACAATGCGGCTCTCTTGCCCCAACAGATAAAGCCACTCGGTGGTCTCCTCGGTGAGGCAGACGATGCGTTGGGGTCCTAATGCGCTGCTCATGCCACCGCCGGTAAAAAAAGTTGCGCCGCTGCAGCCGGATTCGAGGGGAACCAGGCGTGAAAATAACTGGCACGTACCGAGCCCTGCGCATAAATAGCTTCAGGTTTGGAATGCGCCCGAGCCGGTTCAGTGTGGGCCACCGTGGCCTGCGGTGAATCGGTCAGCGAGTAATGAAAGGTGTGCCCGCGCAACTCCCCTTGCGGGGTCACCCAACGGTGCGGCCCAAGGCCCGACAGGCGTTTTTGCATGGTCACCTCACCGGGCATAAGTCCCCACATGGCAGCGCGCGTGCCATCCGCCAGGGTCAAACCGTCAAACAAGGGCATCATGCCGCCACACTCGGCCCACACGGGCTTGCCTGCCCGAACATGCGCGACCAAGGAAGCCCGGCAAGCCAGGCCATTGACCAAGGCTGGCGCATGCAATTCGGGGTATCCACCGGGCAGCCAGACGGCATCGCAATCAGGAATGGCTTCATCTGCTACCGGGGAAAAGAACACCAACTCGGCCCCCAGCGCACGCAGCGTGTCCAGATTGGCCGGATAAACAAAACAAAAAGCCGCATCACGGGCCACGGCCACGGTGCGCCCCGCCAAGCTTTGGACCACAGGAGGCAAACTGACCGGATCAAAATTGACGGCCCATCGCTGCCAAGCTGCCGGTTCCAACTGCCCCAGAGGCGTTTCAGCAAGGGCATCTGCGAGGGCATCGAGCCGCGCCATCGCATCTGGGAGTTCGGTCGCCACAGTCAAGCCCAAGTGCCGCTCGGGCAAAGAGAAGTCTGCGTCGCGCCGTAAAGCACCCAACCAACCTGCATCGACACCTGCCGGTTCAGGTCCCAAGTCTTCAGAACGTACCGAGGTTTGCAGCATTTGCGCGTGCCCATCACTGGCCACCCGATTGGCCAAAACACCCGCCCAAGGCAAACCTGGCCGGTAATGACGCAAGCCATGAACCAAAGCGCCAAAGGTGCCCGCCATGGCCGACGCATCGATCACCGCCAACACGGGTATGCCCAACAGTTCGGCCAGATCGGCCGCACTGGGCTCACCATCAAACAGGCCCATGACCCCTTCAATCAGGATCACGTCACTTTGCAAAGCCGCCTCATGTACGCGGGCCCGCAAATCGTCCTCGCCGTTCAGCCAAAGGTCAAGGTTGTGAACCGCGTGGCCACTGGCCAGGGTGTGCCAATGCGGGTCCAGAAAGTCCGGCCCGCACTTGAACACGCGAACACGTTTGCCCTCGCGTGTCAGCAAGCGAGCTAAGGCGGCCGTGACCGTGGTCTTGCCCTGCCCAGAGGCGGGGGCGGCTATGAGCAAGGCAGGAGTTCGCATGATTTTTATCAGTCCGTCCAATGTATGGAGACAAATAAATTCCGGCCAGGCATGCTGTAGCCGTTGGCCAAAGAGTACATTTTGTCGCCCAAATTGTTCAGCCGGGCCAGCACTTTCCAATTTTTATCCCATTGGTAACTGGTGCCCAGATTCGCTATGCCATAGCCAGGCAGCTTGACCTTTCCATCCATCCGATCTCCCGACAATCGGATTTCTGCATAAGGCTTCCAAGCCCCGTATCGATGGTTTAACCGCAGACTCATGTACTCGTTGGCAACACGGGAAATACGGTCATTGGAGGGTTTGATGCGGTGATTTCCATGATCATACGAAGCGATCAGACCTGTATCTCCCCATGAATCTTCCCAGCTGAAGCTCGAGCCCTTCAACACGGCCATGCTCGACTGCACGTTGGTGGCGGGGGTGATAAACCCATTGATCTCATTTTGATAAATCACCACACTGGCCCGCGTCGTGCCGTTTTTATAACGCAGACCAAGCTCTTCAGATTGTCCCTCTTGAGGTTTCAGATTGGGGTCACCCCGGTAGGTGGTAGGTGTGCAGGGGTTAGCACAGGGCCAATAGAGTTGATTGAAGGTGGGAGCCTGAAAAGTGGTTCCTGTGTTGGCCACAAACTTCCATTGTTCATTTAATTTGTAGCCACCCGAAAGGGACCACACATTGAAATTGCCAAATTGAGAATTCCTGTCAGATCGGACCGTGGCCAGCGCATCCCAAACCTCATCACGCCACGCATAAGAAGCCATCAAGCCCTGCAAGCTTCTCTCGGTCACCGTGTAGGCGGTTGTGCTGTCCACTTTGTCACGCATTTCCTCAGCCAACAAAGTTAAGCTGCCTTTTCCCCAACGGATGTCGTTTTGCCAAGTGACCTGATTTCGGGTCGTGTTGAATCGACTTTCACTGATCAGGGTTTGGTCAGATTCCCGCAGGTATCGGCTTTTGGCGAATTCTTGGGATCGCGCCAAGGTCAATGAAGTCGACCAGTCACTGTTCAACTTGGACTTCCAAGTCAAGCCAGCTTGTCGAACCCCAGGGTAGCTCAAAGCCAGCGTGTTGGCCGCAGTCAAGCCCGTGGTTTTGCTATCGAATCCGTATTCACCATCGCTGGCCAATAGCGTCATTGAGAACGATTGCCGCTCGTCCAGTTTGAATTGCAGCTTGGCGTCAAAGCTCGAAAAGTCAAAACTGTCTTTATCGGCATTAAAGTCCGAAGCCCCAGGCAACTTGACACTGATGCCGTTGGCACGCTCTCGGGAAGCACCCAATCGATAACCCCATGCCCCCTCTCTGCCTTGAATACTGGCCCCCAATTGACGCTGCCCGTCAGACCCTGCACCTGCAGTCGCTGTCTTTTGCAAGCCGTTCATGGGCTCTCGGGTCACCACCTGAATCACGCCTCCGACAGCGTCAGGTCCATACAGCGCGGCAGCAGCACCGCGCAACACTTCAACTCGCTCAATACGGTCGAGGGGCAAGCTTTCCAAAGAAAAACTACCGGATGTTGCTGAACCAACACGAACCCCATCAATCAACAACAGGGTTTGCGAGGTGGTGGCACCTCGCAAAAAGATGCCTGAACTGGAGCGGTAACTGCCGCTGCTCAAAAATTGAACACCCGGCAAAGTTGCAAGCACTTCGGCCAAAGACTGCAACCCGGACTCTTCTAGGGTTTCACGGTCAACGATGGAGACATCCGCCAGCACATGGGTTAAAGGGGTTTGACTGCGGGTGGCGGTCACCACAATGGGCTGAAAGCTGATATGACTTTGGGCAAAAGAGGTGGCATGCCCGGTTAAAAGCAAAGCAAGCACAGCCAAAGGCGTGCAAAAGAAACGTTTTTTCATTGATAACAAACAAATCAAACGCCCTCACCGCCTTCCCCGACAGTGCATGGGCTTCAGACCTGTCTTGCGACAGGTCACCTGATTGGCCGGTATCCGGGCTGGCAGATGCAACCTTCATCACCTTCCCGGTTACCTGTTTCAGGGTTTCCAGTGGTTTGAGATGAAAGCGGAGGGGTTGATTTGCGTCAACCTCTCGTCTGCTTACCGTTGCGGGGGCAGCGCAGGTTAGGTGGGTCTTGTCGACCCTCCCCCCTGCTTCCCGTTGAACTGCGGGCCGTGAACCGGCTTCGCGAGCACCAACTGCGTGGATTCTAAGACGAAAATTGTCATTTAATCTGCAAAGCCCCCACGCTCTACAATATCGAATCATTTTTATTTGATTGCCATGGCCCAAACTGACACCATTGATCAAATTGCCGAGCGTGTGGATCATTTGTTGCTTCGCCACGAGGAGTTGCAACGCACCAATGCTTTGCTGCTGCAGCAAGTGCAGACCCTGACACTTGAGCGCGACCAACTCAAGTCTCGCCTGGCTGCCGCCAGAGCCCGCGTCGATGCACTCATCGAGCGCCTGCCCACCTCTGCCCCCGTGTCACCTGAGGCCTCATCATGAGCAGCAAACAACTGGATGTCCAAATCATGGGACAAAGCTACATTTTGGGTTGCCCGGAAGGCGGCGAAACCCGTTTGATGGAAGCGGTCGGCAAAGTGGATTCCGCCATGTGCAAAATCCGCGATGCGGGCAAGATCAAGGCCCGGGACCGCATTGCCGTGCTGGCGGCCTTGAACTTGGCTTTTGAATCCCCTGAGCCCGCCACGGCTGCGGCAAACCCCGCTCAATCCAACACCGATATCTCCCCGGATTCGCAGCAGAGACTGACCCAGTTGCTCAAGCGACTCGATCAGGTTCTGGAACAAGACGGGCAATTGATCTAATTCCCAAAAAGCTTGGGTTGTGGTGACGCATATGCCCCTACAATCTGGCTGTCTGCGGTGCATGCCGGGCTTTATATTTCCTTGAACCAATGCTCTTAGAGCCCGGGCTTGGTACATTGGCTGGTGAGCGTGATCATCTCGCGTCAGATGAACCCAACGCCAGTCTGCCCTCGCCCACCTGAACCCCGGTTCAGGATGCCGGTCCGGTGGCACTCGCAGACACCTTCAACACCATTTGAATCAATTGGGAACAATGCATGAGGTGGCTTCGCTATTCACACAAAGGCCATATCGGTATGGGTCAATTGGTGGATGAAACCATCCATGTTTATCAGGGTCTTCTTTTCCAACATCCTCAACCCACTGGCGAAACGCTGAGCTTGTTGGACGTTGAGATTTTGGCTCCCTGCCATCCCACCAAAGTTTTGGCACTTTGGAACAATTTCAAAACGGCGGCAGAAAAGAATGGTTGGAGTGCACCCTCTGAACCGCTTTACTTTCTCAAGTCGCCCAATTCGTATTCACACCATCTTCAAGCTGTGATGCGACCTCCAAACGATGTAGGACGGGTGGTTTACGAAGCCGAACTGGGCATCGTCATCGGTCGACGTGGGCGTGACATCCCACTGGAGGACGCTGGACAGTATATTTTTGGTTATACCTGTGTGAACGACGTCACAGCCATTGAATTGCTGAGAAGCGATACCAGCTTTGAGCAATGGACACGGGCTAAAAATTTCGATGGCTTTACGCCTTTCGGTCCTTGGGTAGAGACCGACTTGGATCTCGCCCAAGCGACCGTGACCGCCAAAGTCAACGGGCGAGAGCGCCAAAACTACCACGTCAGTGACATGTTTTTTTCACCTCAAGAGTTGGTCAGCAAACTCTCCAGAGGCATGACTCTGGAGCCCGGCGATATCATTTCTTGTGGCACATCCCTCGGAGCCATGCCTTGGCAAAATGATGCCGTTGTAGAAGTGACCATTGAGGGCATCGGCACCCTCTCTAACACCATGAAAGTGCCAACATGAGTTTGAATATTGCCATTGTGGGTGCGGGCGCCATTGGGGGATACCTTGGCGTGAAATTGGCCTTGTCGGGTTGCAACGTGACATTCATTGCGCGTGGCGAAAATCTCAAAGCCATTCAAGCAAATGGCATGAGCCTCACCCTAGAAGATGGCACAACGCTGCATGCCCCGCATGTCAAGGCTTGCTCCATCGATGAAGCAACACCGCACGACTATGTGTTTTTGACCATGAAGTCGCACCAGGTCAGCCCAGTGGCCGAACAAATTGGCCGGTTGTGTCATGACCGCACCGCTGTCG
>CAMDXR010000212.1 GCA_945877725.1 Limnohabitans sp. Rim8 | reverse complement strand
GTTTGATTTTCCGGTGCTAAATGTCTGCTGTTCTATCTCCCCATCTGAGCGAATTTCCCATTGATTTGACTTCCGACAGTCAAATTGCCAAGTTGCGCGTGCCGCCGCATTCCATCGAGGCCGAATCCAGCGTACTGGGGGGGCTTTTGCTGGACAACGGTGCTTGGGACCGAGTTGGCGACCTTTTGGTTGACGCTGATTTTTATCGGCACGAACACAAGTTGATCTATGCCGCTATTGGCGCTTTGATCAATGGCTCCAAACCTGCCGATGTGATCACGGTCAGCGAATATTTACAAAATCAGGGCAATGCCGCAGAAATGGGTGGTTTGGGTTACCTGAACTCATTGGCCCAATACGTGCCCAGCGCCAGCAATATCAGGCGCTATGCCGAAATCGTCCGAGAGCGGTCTATTTTGCGCAAATTGGTTTCTGCCAGTGACGAAATAGCCACCAACGCTTTCAACCCACAAGGCAAGGCGATCGACCGCATTCTGGACGAGGCTGAGCAAAAAATCTTCAACATCGGTGAAGAAGGCTCTCGCATGAAGCAGGGCTTCCAGTCGATGGACACTTTGGTGGTCGAGTTGCTCGACCGCGTTCAGGAAATGGCCGATAACCCGAATGACATCACGGGCGTGCCGACGGGGTTTTACGATCTGGACCGCATGACATCGGGTCTGCAGCCAGGTGATTTGGTTGTTTTGGCCGCGCGTCCCTCTATGGGCAAAACAGCGTTTGCCATCAACATCGCCGAGCATGTGGCGCTGAATGAAGGTTTGCCTGTGGCTGTTTTCTCCATGGAAATGGGGGCCTCTCAATTGGCCGTGCGTGTGGTGGGTTCGATTGGGCGCATTGACCAAGGTCATTTAAGAACAGGCAAGCTGACCGACGACGAGTGGCCCCGACTGACCGAGGCGATTGAAAAATTACGGACCGTATCGCTCCACATCGATGAAACGCCCGGTCTGACACCTTCAGAGTTAAGAGCCAATGCCCGGCGCTTGGCTCGGCAGTGCGGCAAGCTCGGCTTGATTGTGGTGGACTATTTACAGCTCATGAGCGGTTCGGGGGGCTCGGGAGGAGATAACCGTGCGACTGAATTGGGTGAAATTTCTCGCGGTTTGAAGATGCTGGCCAAAGAACTGCAGTGCCCAGTCATTGCGCTGTCCCAGTTGAACCGAAGCGTAGAACAACGCACCGACAAACGCCCCATGATGAGCGACTTGCGCGAGTCTGGAGCCATTGAGCAAGATGCCGACATCATCATGTTTATTTACCGGGATGACTACTACAACAAGGATTCGAAGGATCCAGGGGTTGCAGAAATCATCATTGGTAAACAGCGTAACGGCCCGACAGGTACTACTCGCTTGACCTTCCTGAAGAACCTGACGCGTTTTGAAAGTCTGGCGTCGGGCCTGAGCGACGATTACTGAGGCCCACCCTCTGGGGTGGGGCCTGTTGGGGGCCTGTTAAAGCGCCTCGCTGGCAAAGTCGGCCAGTCTGGAGCGTTCACCACGCGCCAGCGTGATGTGACCACCGTGCGCCCAACCCTTAAATCGGTCGACCGCAAAAGTCAGGCCAGAAGACCCCTCGGTCAGGTAAGGCGTGTCAATTTGGGCCAGGTTGCCCATGCAGATGATTTTGGTACCCGGGCCTGCCCGCGTGATCAAAGTTTTCATTTGCTTGGGGGTCAAGTTCTGAGCCTCGTCAATGATCACGTATTTGTTCATGAAGGTTCGGCCACGCATGAAATTCATGCTTTTGATTTTGATGCGGCTCTTGATGAGTTCATTGGTGGCTGCACGGCCCCATTCGCCAGCATTGCCGCCGTCGCCTTTGGCCAGAAATTCCAAGTTATCGTCCAAAGCGCCCATCCAGGGACCCATTTTTTCTTCTTCGGTGCCTGGTAAAAAACCGATATCTTCACCCACGCTCACGGTGGCGCGGGTCATGATGATTTCTGTGTACCGACGGTCATCCAGAACTTGGGTCAAACCTGCGGCCAAGGCCATGAGCGTCTTGCCTGTTCCTGCCGTTCCGGCCAGAGTGACAAAGTCGATGTCCGGGTCGGTGAGCAAATTCATGGCGAAATTTTGTTCGCGGTTGCGTGTGGTGACGCCCCAGATGGCATTTTTCTGGTGGTTGAAGTCTTTCAAAGTCCGAAAAACGGCAGTTTTGCCGCGAATTTCAGTCACCCGAGCATAAAGACTGGGCTCGCCCGGGGCTTCGAAGTAGACAAACTGGTTGATGAACAGGCTGGGGACGATTGGCCCCGAAATTCTGTAATAGGTGTGGGTTCCTTGTTGCCAGCTTTCCACGGTTTTGCCATTTTTGATCCAGAAGTCTGGCGGTAAGGCCAAAGAGCCTGGATAGAGTAAATCACCATCCTCGAGGGTTTTGTCGTTTTGGTAGTCCTCGGCTTGCAAACCCAAAGCCCGGGCTTTGACCCGCATGTTGATGTCTTTGGAAACCAAAACCACTTCTCTAGGGGCGTGTAACTGCCCGAGTGCTTTGACCACGCCCAGAATTTGGTTATCGGCTTTGCCTTGCGGCAGGGCCAAAGGCAAACTCAAATCGAGTGCTTGGGTCTGGAAAAACAATTGACCCGTTGCATCGGTGTAACCGGTGGCGCTCAAAGGTGAGCCTTTACCAAGGTCAGCACCTTGTGCGGAGGCCAGTGCGTCGAGTGAGCGACTGGCCTGACGCGCATTTCGAGCCACTTCAGTCATGCCCTTTTTGTGACCATCCAACTCTTCGAGCACGATCATGGGCAAGAAAACATCGTGCTCTTCAAAGCGGAAAAGGCTCATCGGGTCGTGCATCAGCACGTTGGTATCCAAAACAAATAATTTTTTGGGACCTGTCCGACGCTTGGAGCGTGCTGAAGTCGCAACTGTTGTTTTGTTCAGAACAACAGCCTGGACAACGGGTTTTGTTGGAACGTCAGCAGAGACTTTTCTGTTGGGCGTCGATTTCTTGAACTCTGTGACGTTATTTTTGGCGAGAGGGGTCTGGTTGCTCATGACCACGGGACTGACTGCTTTAGGCGCTGGATCTTCGGTGGGTTGTTCTGCAAATGATTTATGGGTTAGGCGACTGGCGCGTTGGGTGGGGGCAGGTGGCAGTGGCATGAACTAAGGCCTCTTGGAAAAGGAAGGTTTCTGGATCTGAAAAAGAAAAAGCCGCCTGGAGGCCGAGGCGGCTTTTTAAATGGGTGGGGCAGGGGCTGAGTTTCAGCGTCATGAAATGATTATGCACGAGCAAAAAGACCAATCCCGCCAGAGGGGGCTAAAAGGATCAGCCCGCTTTTTTCAATTCTTTGACGGCGACCAGAACTTCTTCTACATGACCTGGGACTTTCAGGCCTCGCCACTCATACTTGAGGGTGCCATCGGCACCGATCAGGAAAGTGCTGCGCTCGATGCCTTTGACCTTTTTGCCGTACATGATTTTATTTTTGACCACACCAAACATGTGGCACATTTTTTCTTCGGTATCGGCAATCAGCTCGAATGGCAATTCGAGTTTGGCTTTGAAATCGTCGTGGGATTTCATGTTGTCGCGGGAGACCCCCAAAACCATCGCCCCAGCTTTGACAAATTCTTTGTATTTGTCACGGAATTGCATGGCCTCGGTGGTGCAGCCAGGGGTGTTGTCTTTCGGGTAGAAAAATAAGATGACCGGCTGTCCGAGATGGGAAATGTTGGAAACTTTTAGGCCGCTGGTGGCGTTCGCTTCAAATTCGGGAAGGGGTTTGTTAAGAACGATCGCCATAAAACTTTGATCTCGCTTGACAGGTTGAGCGTTTACCGCATTGGGATGTCGGCAAATCCGCTAAAGGCTTTGTGCCTTGGCAACCTTCGATTTTACTCTGTTTAAGACCGCCCCATCTGTTTGCTTCAGGACAAGTGCGATTCTCTATAAATGATTTCTTTAGGATTCAATAAGCAGGGCGGCAACAACTTTTCGGCCTTCGCTGGCCAAAATGTTGTAGGTGCGACAAGCAGCTGGGGTGTCCATGGTTTCTACACCGATACCCCGTTCAATCAGGGATTTCAGCCAATGAGGGGGCGGGAAACGCAGGCGCTTGCCACTGCCAAAAATAACCAATTCGGCACCCATTGTGGTTAAAACATCAAAATCGCTGGAGCCCAAGGCTGTAAATGGGCCCACATTCCACGCTTCGGGGCTTGCGCCTGCAAGGCTGCTGACCAAAAGTGAGCTGGTAAACCTCTGACCATTGACCTCGATCCAAGCTTCTCCATAAGCGTTAATGGTCAAACTGTTGGATTTGTCAGGTTGTAATTTCATGAGGGATGAGGGCTGTGTGAGATGAGTTCATTTCAAGATTAGAGGCATTGCTCTTGGATCACGGGGTCGTAGCGCCCTGAAATGTGGTCAAATTATAGGTTTTCTCCTCTCACAACTGCCTTTGGAGGCACTTTGAAGCCCATTCGAAAATCTGCCAAGCTCGCCAACGTTTGTTATGACATTCGCGGCCCCATCATGGACCGCGCCCGACAGATGGAAGAAGATGGGCAAAAAATCATCAAATTGAACATCGGAAACTTGGCAGTTTTCGGCTTTGATGCACCTGAAGAAATTCAGCAAGACATGATTCGCAACCTGCCTAATTCGGCGGGTTACTCTGACAGCAAAGGCATTTTTGCAGCACGCAAAGCCGTGATGCACGAAACCCAAAAGCAGGGGATCCAAGGGGTCACGCTGGACGATATTTATTTGGGCAATGGAGCCAGTGAATTGATTGTCATGGCCACTAATGGTTTGCTGGACAACGGTGACGAGTTGCTTTTGCCTTCCCCGGATTACCCTCTGTGGACCGCCGCTGCCAGTTTGTCTGGTGGTAAACCCGTTCATTACCGCTGTGATGAAGCCAACGGTTGGATGCCAGACTTGGCCGATATTCGGGCCAAAGTCACCCCCCGAACCAAGGGTATTGTGGTGATCAACCCCAACAACCCGACTGGCGCACTTTATGCCGACGAGTTGCTCAAGGGCATTGTGGCCATTGCCCGAGAGCATGGCTTGGTTATTTTTGCCGATGAGGTGTACGACAAGGTCTTGTACGACGGGGTCAAACACACCCCTTTGGGCAGCTTGTCGCAAGATGTTTTGACCTTGACGTTCAATTCATTGTCCAAAAGCTACCGTTCTTGCGGTTACCGTGCTGGCTGGATGGTCATCTCTGGGGACAAAAAAAGAGCCCGGGACTACATCGAGGGCTTGAACATGCTGTCGAATATGCGCTTGTGTGCCAATGTGCCCGGGCAATGGGCCATACAAACGGCTTTGGGCGGTTATCAAAGCATCAACGATCTCGTCTGCGAGGGCGGGCGACTGCGTAAGCAGCGCGACATGGCCTATCAATTGATCACGGCCATTCCAGGTGTGAGTTGTGTCAAACCCAAGGCCGCTTTGTATATGTTTCCCAAGCTGGACGCCAAGATTTATCCGGTTCAGGACGATCAAGAGTTCTTTTTGCAACTGCTTGAGGAGACCAAGGTCATGTTGGTCCAGGGCACGGGTTTCAATTGGCCCGACACCGATCATTTCAGGATCGTGTTTTTGCCGCATGAAGACGATTTGCGCGAAGCAATTGCCCGTGTCGCGCGTTTTCTGGAAGGTGCCCGCAAGCGTTTTGGAACCGAAAAACTGGTCGCTGCCTGATAAATGTATAAGGCCCGAACCCCTTGGGTGAG
>CAMDXR010000211.1 GCA_945877725.1 Limnohabitans sp. Rim8 | reverse complement strand
CCCTGCTCGCGAATGTGAGCCGGAGCCACTGCAATCATTCGGCCGCAGGGGCAGCCTCCCACAGGGGAGAAGCAGATTCGGCCGCAGGGGCAGCCTCCCACAGGGGAGAAGCAGATTCGGCCGCAGGGGCAGCCTCCCACCAGGAGCGGATCTGTCCCTTCTTATCCCGTCACCCCCGACCTGATCGGGGGTCTATGCCTTTTGCGGCCATGGATAAACCATTCAAATGAGTCAGGTAGTTGCGGACGCAACTAAATTTATCTAAAATCTATCTCGATTGGATTTTTAGCCCCAAAACATCGATTTCAGAACATCACCAACGCCGCAAACAGCGCCATGCCGCCACACCAATCAGACCCTACATTGGCCTCCCTTCGCAGCACCGCTCAATCTGCGAACCCCGTCGCCCCCAATACTGCCGCAGCAGGTTTGCCGAGCGACGTGGGCATGGGACAGTCGCTGGACCGCACGCTAACCTACCGACTGCACTTGCTGCACAAGCTGACCGATGCCCAAAGCCAGTCGGCGTATCCGGCGCACACGGGTTTGTCGATGAGTGACGGGCGATGCCTGAGCACGATTGGCACGTTTGAGCCAGTGTCGGTCAAGGCGTTGGCCGAAAAAGCCAACCTGAACAAAGGTCAGGCCAGTCGGGCCGCACAGGCTTTGGTCGACCAAGGCTTGGTGCTCAAAGCCGACCATCCGGGCGATGGCCGGGGCGTGGTGCTGACGCTCACACCCGCCGGACGCGTGGCTTTTGAGCGCGCCATGGACCTGATTACGCAACGCAACGAGCAGATTTTTGGCTGCCTGGATGCCGCCGAACAAGCCACGCTGAGTGCACTTTTTGACCGCCTGATTGACCATGCGCGTCCTGCGGGGGCATCGGATGCACCTGCAGATGAGCCTGGTCTTTGACCGGCCCGCTGAAACCGGCCCCTTTTTTCTCCACTTTTTTCAACTTTTTCCAACTTTTGTTCAAACCGCAGACCAACACTTGCGCCCAGCAGACCTGACGACCCATTCAAGAGCCACCCCATGCACCAGCCCAGTACCCAGCCCCGCCCTTCTCTTTATTACCCGTACCAAGTTTTCCAGCCTTGGCTGCTCTCAGACCATGCCGCACAAGAGCGCAAAAAGGTGGTGATTGTGGGCGCTGGCCCGGCGGGCATGGTCACCGCCTTGGAGTTGGCCCGGCACGGCGTGGCCAGTGTGGTGTTGGCGGCCGAGCTGCAGTTGTCGCAAGGCAGCCGGGCGATTTGTTTTACCCGGCGCTCGATGGAAATTTTGCAACAAGTGGGCGTGGCCGATCGCATGACCGAGGGGGGCCTGCCCTGGCGTTTTGGCAACTCTTATTACCGGGGTCAGCGCGTGTTCCGGATGGAAGCGCCGCACGATGACGATGACCGGTTTTTCCCGATCATCAATGTGCAGCAACAGTATTTAGAGGAGTACCTGCACGATGCCTGCAAGGCCAGTCCTTTGATCGACTTTAGGTGGGGCAACAAGCTCGAATCTTTGCAGCAAAAAGACGGCTTTGCGGTGCTGGAGATCGACACACCCGAGGGCCCCTACACCTTGGAGAGCGACTGGGTGGTGGCCGCCGATGGGGGCCGCTCGGGCCTGCGTACGGCCATGAACCTGCAAATGGAAGGCGCCTCGTACGAGGGCTTTTTTGTCATTGCCGACATTCGAATTGACCTGCCCCTGCCCACCGAACGGCTGGCTTATTTTGACCCCGAGTGGAACCCCGGCAACACCATCTTGATGCACCGCGAACCCCACGGCATTTGGCGCGTGGACTACCAACTGCCGCCGGGTGAAACCCCCGAGCAGGCGCTGCAACCCGAATCTTTGAAAGCCCGCATTGACGCCCAACTGGCCATGATCGGCCACGCCGGAACGCCCTGGGAAATGGACTGGTCGTCGGTGTATTCGGCACGCACCCTGACGCTGCCCGACTTTGTGCAAGGCAGCGTGATTTTTACCGGCGATGCGGCGCATTTGCTGCCGATTTTTGGGGTGCGCGGGGCCAACACCGCGTTTCAGGATGCGCAGTCTTTGGGCTGGCACCTGGCCTTTGTGGCTAAAGGCTTGGTGGGCAAACACCTGTTGGCCAACCACAGCACCGAGCGCGTGGGAGCGGCCCGCGAAATCATCACCGAAGCGGGCAAAAGCACCCGTTTCATGGCCCCGCCCAGCCCCGGGTTCAGGTTGTTGCGCGATGCTGTGTTGTCGCTCTCGTTGTCGCAAGCCTTTGTGCGCCCGCTGTACCACTGGCGCACTTCACGGCCACACGAGTACACCCATTCGGCGCTGAACAGCCCCGACGACGACAACGCTTTGTTCACCGCAGGCCCGGCCCATGGCGCACCGCCACAAAACGTGCGGCTGGGCGAGGATGATTTTTTGCTCGACCATTTGGGTGGCGGCTACGACCTGCTGTATTTCACCGATGCCCCGGCCTTGCCCGCTGAATTGCTGAATGTGGTGGCCGCAGCACGCGAAAAAGGCATGCCTTTGCGGGTGGTGGCGGTGGGCATGTCCATGGCGGTGGCGGGTGCCGATGCCACCTTGCCAGATACCGACGGCCACCTGCGCCAGCGCTATGGCGTAACCAACCCCGGCGCGGCCTATTTATTGCGCCCCGACCAACACATTTGCGCCCGCTGGCTGAGCCTGGACGCCAACCGACTGCAAGCCGCAATGGCCACGGCCCTGCCTCAATAAGGAGAACAGCATGAGCGATTCATCTAACCAAGCCAAGGCCAAAACCCTCACAATTGGCGGCCTAGAGACCGTTTACGACGCTCTGGCCAAAGCCATCGACCAAGCAGGAGCCGAAAAAGCCCAGCTGTTTTTGGTCAAACTGGCCCTGCTGAATGCCAACGCATTGGCGGATGAACACCTGTTTCAACAACAGATTGAAGCAGCTTTGATGGACCTTTGAAGGCCTAATGGGGGGTCATTGAAGGCTACGGCGCAGCCCTCAACGGCGGCCAAAAATCGCTGTGCCCACCCGCACCATCGTGCTGCCCTCGGCAATAGCGGCGTCCAGATCGGCGCTCATGCCCATAGACAAAGTGTCCAGCGGCAGGCCTTGGCGGCACAACTGGTCAAACAAGTCTTTGGCCTGACGGTGCACTGCGCGCATTTGCTCGGGTGAATCGGCGGGCTCAGGGATGGTCATCAAGCCACGCAACTGCAAGCGCGGTAAAGCAGCCACCGCCTGTGCCAAGGCCGGTAAATCTTGCGGTGGCACACCAGACTTGGTGGCTCCGCCATCCACATTGACCTGAATGCAGACCTGCAGGGGAGGCCGTTCGGCAGGGCGTTGCTCGCTCAGGCGCTGGGCAATTTTGAGGCGGTCCACACTGTGCACCCAGTCAAAATGCTCGGCCACCAGCCGCGTTTTGTTGCTCTGGATCGGTCCGATGCAGTGCCACTCCAATGGCAAGTCGCGCAGAGCGGCTATTTTGTCTACCGCTTCTTGAATGTAGTTTTCACCAAAGGCGATTTGCCCTGCGGCATGCGCTTGGCGCACCGCCTCCGGCCCAAAGGTTTTGGACACCGCCAACAAGCGCACGCTGCCCTGCGGACGCTCTGCGGCCTGACAAGCGGCATCAATGTGCGCCCGCACCTGTGAAATGTTCCCGGCAATCAATGAGTTCATGCCCTGAGCGTACCAAACCCCAAGCCGTCTGTTCCAGCCCTATTTTTTATACCCGGCCCATTCGTCATGCCTGCCCCATCTGTCATACCCGGCCGAATGATTGCAGTGGCTCCGGCCAACATTCGCGAGCAGGGGCTCGCTCCCACAACGCTGTGTCGTACCCATCGCCAACGAAGGCATGGACCCCCAATCAGGTCGGGGGTGAAAAGAGGGTCGGGGGTGGCCACCCCAGATGCCCGCGTGCTTAAAAGCGTTCTAGCTCCGGGTGCTTGATGGCCCCGGCACGGACCAGCATGCGGCCGTATTCGGCGCAGCGGTTCAGGGTGGGGATCACCTTGCCGGGGTTCAGCAGGCTTTGCGGGTCAAAAGCGCGCTTTACGGCGAACATTTGTTCGTTTTCTTCCGGGCTGAACTGCACGCACATGCTGTTCACTTTTTCAATGCCCACGCCGTGCTCGCCCGTCACTGTGCCGCCCATGGCCACACTGGTTTCCAGAATGTCGGCCCCGAACAACTCGCAGCGGTGCAGTTGGTCAGCGTCGTTCGCATCAAACAAAATCAGCGGATGCAGGTTGCCGTCACCCGCGTGGAACACGTTCAGGCATTTCAGGCCGTACTTGATCTCCATCTCGGATATGGCTTGCAGGATGTCGGCCAGGCGTTTGCGCGGAATGGTCGAGTCCATGCACATGTAATCCGGGCTGATACGGCCCGAGGCCGGAAAGGCGTTTTTGCGACCGCTCCAAAACTTCAGGCGCTGGGCCTCGTCCCGGCTGACCGATATGGCTGTGGCCCCGCAGTCGCGCAGCACAGCGCTCATGCGGCCAATTTCTTCCTCAACCTCTTCCGGCGTGCCATCGCTCTCGCAAAGCAAGATGGCGGCGGCGCTCAGGTCGTAATCGGCGTGCACAAAGTCTTCGACCGCAGCCGTCATGGGGCCGTCCATCATCTCCAGACCGGCGGGAATGATGCCTGCCGCAATCACGGCGGCCACCGCGTCACCCGCTTTGCGCACATCGTCAAAGCTGGCCATGATGCAGCGCGCCAACTGGGGTTTGGGCACCAGTTTCACGGTGACCTCGGTGGTCACGGCCAACATGCCCTCACTGCCCACCAGCACGGCCAACAGGTCGTAACCCGAGGTGTCCAACGCGTCGCTGCCAAATTCAATAGGCTCGCCCTCTATGGTGAAGCCACGCACTTTGATCACGTTGTGCACCGTCAGCCCGTATTTCAGGCAATGCACGCCACCCGAGTTTTCGGCCACGTTGCCGCCAATCGTGCAAGCAATCTGGCTGGAGGGATCGGGGGCGTAATACAAGCCATAAGGCGCGGCCGCCTCGCTGATGGCCAAATTGCGCACCCCGCATTGCACCACCGCTGTGCGGCTGACCGGGTCCATTTTCAAAATCTGGTTAAAACGGGCCATCGACAGGGTCACGCCCATGCGGTGCGGCATGGCCCCACCCGACAAACCCGTGCCCGCACCGCGCGCCACCACCGGCACTTGCAAAGCATGGCAAACCTGAAGCACGGCCTGCACTTGGGCCTCGGTTTCGGGCAAAGCCACCACCAACGGCCTTTCGCGGTAGGCCGTCAAGCCATCGCATTCGTAGGGCGTGGTGTCTTCGGGGGTGTAAAGAATGGCATCGGCGGGCAGCACCCGCCCCAAGGCTTGCACCACGGCGCGTTGGCGCTCGGCCCGTTCGGCGGCGGTCAGTTGCTGGGATTCAGAGGAGGAGTGGGCGCTCATGGCATGCAAAACCTGTAAATGAAGTCATGAATGTACGCCCAAGAGAGCCAGCGTGGGCTGAAGAAACTTTGATCAAGTTGTGAAATCTGGCAGATAAGCCTTGTCATTGCGCTTGTTCAATCATGCAACCCAAGCCGTTTCTGTAGCCTCGACTTGATCGGGGGTCCATCCCCCGGGCTTTTGCCCAAGCAGACGCCAGCTTGGCTTCAGGCCAGCGCGCTTTTCATCCATTCGGCGAAGGCAGCGCATTCCCAGCGCTCCATGGTGCCGGTGCGCCAGCACAGGTAGTGGGCGTGGGGGCTGGGCACGTTGCGCTC
>CAMDXR010000210.1 GCA_945877725.1 Limnohabitans sp. Rim8 | reverse complement strand
CTGACCAACTTCCGCGTGTCCGGCAAAGAAGACGCGATCAAGATCACCCCTCCGATTGAGTTGACGTTGGAATACGGCGTTGAATTCATCGAAGACGACGAGCTGGTAGAAATCACTCCCAAGAGCGTTCGTTTGCGCAAGCGCTTCCTGAAAGAAGGCGATCGCAAGCGCAACAAGTAATCGGAAACGGTGATGCGTCTGACTCACGGCATGGCGGTGTTGACCATGGTCGGTGTCACCATCCTGTGGTCAACCGCAGGCGTGGTGACACGGTATCTGACACATGCGCAGGGTTTTGAGGTCAATTTCTGGCGCAGTTTCTTCACCTTGCTGTCCCTGCTGGTCATCTTGCCTTTGTGGCAGGGCAGGGGTGTTTGGTCTCGTTTGCCTTGGCGCAACCCTTATTTTTGGTATTCCGGTATCTGCTGGTCCATCATGTTCACGGCCTTCATGGTGGCGCTCACCCTGACAGCCGTGGCCAATGTCTTGATCACTTTGGCGGTGGGGCCCCTGTTCACCGCCTTGATCACCCGAATTTTTTTGGGCCATCAACTGCCATTGCGCACTTGGATCGCCATCGTTTTGGCGGGCCTCGGTATTGGCTGGATGTTTGGCTCCCAACTCAGCTTGGGCGATCCCGGGTTTTTAATCGGTTCTCTGGTGGCTTTGTGCGTGCCCATGGCCGGGGCGGTGCAATGGACGCTGACGCAAAAAAGTGAGAGCGAGGGGAAAAACCTCGATCTGGTGCCTTCCGTTTTGCTGGGGGCTGTCATTTCTACCTTGGGTACATGGCCTCTTTCAGTGCCATTTCAGGCCTCAGCTCAAGACATTGGCTTGTTGGCTTTGTTGGGACTTTTCCAATTGGCCATTCCTTGCGTCACGGCCGTGGTGTGTGCTCGCGTGCTCAAAGCACCCGAAGTCTCATTGCTGGCCTTGTTGGAAGTGGTGTTTGGCATTGCACTGGCTTGGTGGGGTGCCAACGAAGAACCCCAATTGAGCGTATTGTTAGGCGGTTCCCTGGTTTTGGGGGCGTTGCTCATGAACCACTGGTTAGGCTGGAGACAAAATAATGTCTGATGTCATCGCACAAATCGAAGGTCGTATCGGCTGCATCACGCTGAACCGACCCAAAGCACTCAATGCTTTGTCACTGGACATGGTGCGGCAGATCACCGCTGCTTTGCTGGGGTGGCTGCAAGACCCCCAAGTGCTGGCTGTGGCGGTGCGAGGCATGGGTAAAGAAGGTCCCTTTGGCTCATTTTGTGCAGGAGGCGACATCCGGTTTTTCCACCAAACGGCCACCGCAGGGGATCCCCGTCTGGAAGACTTTTTTACCGAAGAGTACCGGCTCAACCACCTGATCCACACCTACCCCAAACCCTATGTGGCCTTGATGGATGGCATCGTGATGGGCGGCGGCATGGGCATCAGCCAAGGCGCCAGTGTGCGGGTGGTCACCGAGCGCAGCAAAATGGCCATGCCCGAAACCAACATCGGCTTGTTTCCAGATGTAGGCGGGGGCTACTTTTTGAGCCGATGCCCCGGACATTTGGGCGAGTACTTAGGCCTGACGGGCCACATGTTGCAGGGCGAAGAAGCCGTGCATGCCGGCCTTGCCGATGGCTACATCACCTCGGGCAAGCTGCCCCATTTGTGGCAAACCTTGATAGAAACACCGTTTGAGAACGGCCAAGCCGTTGAGCGGTGGGTCACCACCCAGTTTGATCGAATGCTGAAAACCAAACTGGAAAACCGCAGCCAGATGGATGCAAGCTTTGCCAAGGGCAGCGTTCAAGACATTCTGAACCAACTCGAAACATCCCCCGATGAATGGTCGCAAACCACCGCCAAAACCCTGCGTTCCCGCTCGCCCTTGATGTTGCATGTGGTGCTCGAGCAGATTCGCCGCGCCCGCAAGCTCGGCTTGGCAGACGATTTGCGCATGGAACGGGACTTGGTGCGCCATTGTTTTGCGCTGCGCCCTGTGGACCAAAGCGAAACGGTGGAGGGCATCCGGGCGCTGGCCATCGACAAAGACCACCAACCCCAATGGCAACCCGAACGGGTGGAAGAGGTGGATGCCGCTGAAGTGGCCGCGTTTTTTGTCAGCCCTTGGCCTGCCCACGCGCACCCGTTGCGCGATTTAGCTTAAAAAAAGCCGACTGCTGCTGCTTTCAGCGGTCGCGGTGACGGCTTTTCAGGGCGCGTTCCACCTCGCGCTTGCCTTCGCGGTCCTTGATGGTGTCCCGCTTATCGTGCTCGGCCTTGCCTTTGGCCAGGGCAATGTCGCATTTCACTTTGCCCGACTTCCAATGCAAATTGATGGGCACCAAGGTGTAGCCCTTTTGCTCAATCTTGCCAATCAAGCGCTTGATTTCTTCCTTGTTCAGCAACAACTTTCGGGTGCGAGCGGCTTCGGGGTTGATGTGGGTGGAAGCGGTTTTGAGGGGGTTGATCAGGCAGCCAATGATGAACAACTCGCCGTTTCGGATGACCACATAACCGTCGGTCAGCTGCACTTTTCCCTCGCGAATCGCCTTGACTTCCCAGCCCTCCAGCACCATGCCCGCCTCGTAGCGCTCTTCAAAAAAGTAATCGAAAGAAGCCTTTTTGTTTTCGGCAATCTTGGCAAATACAGGGGCGGCAGAAGACTTTTTGGAGGTGGCCATGGTGAGCAAATAAGGACGGACTGGCCGTTCGCAAGAGTTTGCAGCTTGGCTGCAAGCAAATTGGCGGTATGAAAAACTACAATCGCTGCATTGTATGAAGAATATCCACAAGTCCGTCCTCATCTGGTACAGCCCGGAGGAAATGTTCCAACTCGTCACCGACGTGGCCCACTACCCGGAATTTTTGCCGTGGTGTGACCATGCCAGCGTGCTCGAGACCGATGCCCAAGGCATGTTGGCCGAGGTCGGCATCAGCATGGGAGGCATCAAGCAGACCTTCACCACCCGCAACACTCATGAAGTGGGTCGCTCGGTGGGCATGAGCCTGGTGAAGGGGCCATTTTCGAATCTGAGCGGGGTGTGGCGTTTTACCCCCGTGGGCGATGGCACCCAACGCGCCTGCAAGGTCGAACTGGACTTGCAATACGGCTTTTCCAGCAAAACCTTGGCGGCGTTGGTCGGCCCAGTGTTCGACAAAATCGCCTCTAGTTTGGTCGACGCCTTTGTCAAACGCGCTGAAACGGTTTATGGCTGAAAACTCGAACCAGCAAGTCACTGAGCGCAAAGTCCAGGTCAGCCTGTGCTGGAGCCTGACGGCCCGCCATGTTCATGAGCTCAGTTTGCAGGTGCCCGAGGGCAGCACCCTTGCCGATGTGCTGTCTTTGGCGGCAGAGCTTGAAACGCTCAACTTGCTTAAATTACAAACGCCAGGCATCTGGGGACGCAAAGTGCCCTGGACACATGTGGTGCAAGAAGGGGACCGCATTGAGTTTTATCGTCCCCTTCAGGTAGACCCCAAGGTGGCGCGCCGCCAACGCTTCAAGCGCCAAGGCAAAGGCCGAACCGGCTTGTTTGCGAACCGCAAAAGCGGTTCAGCCGCTGGTTATTGATTCCTTAAATGCAAGCCCTTTTAAACGCCATCGAGCGGATGCACAACACCGCCGATGCACACCGTGTATTTCACGGGCGAGGCGGCATGTTCATGGATTGTGAACATTGGACGCTGGACTGGTTTGCGCCGGTTTGGGTTTTGACCAGCTTCAAGCCAGTGACCGAAGAAGAATTGGCCCAATGCCAAGCGGCCCTGCAAGCCCGGTGGGACACTCTTGCTCCCGGTGAACCCTTGAACTGGGTTTACCAGTGCCGCAGTGCAGGGCAGGCCGAAACCCGACTCATGGCGGGCAGCGTCCCGGAGGAACATGTGGTGACCGAGCAAGGCGCACGCTATCGGGTACATGTCTTGCGGGGCCAAAACCACGGCCTGTTTTTGGACATGGCCAAGGGCCGTGAATGGCTTAAAAACCATGCCAAACATGAAAATGTGCTCAATTTATTTGCCTACACCTGTGCTTTTTCGGTGGTGGCATTGCAAGGTGGCGCGGCGCAAGTGGTGAATCTGGACATGAGCCAAGCGGCCTTGGCCGTGGGCCAGCAAAACCATCGCCTGAACGATCTGCCCCTGAAAGCCCGGTTTTTGGGTCACGACTTGTTCAAAACCTGGGGCAAAGTCAGCAAGATGGGGCCTTATGGGGTGATCGTGGTCGACCCCCCCAGCTATCAAAAAGGCAGTTTTATTGCCACCAAGGATTACAGCAAAATCATTCGGCGCTTGCCCGACTTGCTGGAACCCCAAGGTCATGTGTTGCTTTGCCTGAATGCGCCCGAGTTGGACACGCAGTTTCTGCACCATCAGGTGGCAGAGGCCGCCCCGTCTTTGCGCTTTATAGAGCGGCTGCCCAACCCCGACGCATTTGTGGATATCGACCCTGAAAAATCCCTCAAAGTGCTGCACTACCAAAACTTTTAAATCCGCCTGACCACGGGCTTCAACGCCTTGTTTTGGCTGAAAAATCAGGGAAATCCCTTGTCTGGCGCGGGTACAATCCTTTTTTTTGAGTCCCAGCATATGCGCCTACTCGGTAAAGCCCTTACCTTTGACGACGTCCTACTCGTCCCCGCCTACTCCCAAGTTCTGCCCAAGGACACGTCGCTTGCGACGCAATTCACCCGCAATATTCGCCTGAACCTCCCCCTGGTTTCTGCCGCCATGGACACCGTGACGGAAGCCCGTCTGGCCATTGCCATCGCACAAGAGGGCGGCATTGGCATCGTGCATAAAAACCTCACTGCGCAAGAGCAAGCTGCCCAAGTGGCCAAGGTCAAACGCTACGAATCGGGCGTGCTGCGCGACCCGGTGGTCATCACCCCCGACACCACCGTGCGTCAGGTTATGGCTTTGTCGGACGAGTTGGGCGTGTCGGGCTTTCCGGTCTGCATAGGTGGCGTTGTGGTCGGCATTGTCACCGGGCGCGACCTGCGCTTTGAGACCCGCTACGACCAAAAAGTCAGCGAAATCATGACTCCGCGAGAGCGCCTGATCACCGTGCCCGAGGGCACCACGCCCGAGCAGGCCAAACATCTGCTGAACAAACACAAGCTTGAGCGCCTGCTGGTCATCAACGATGCGTTTGAACTCAAGGGCCTGATCACCGTCAAAGACATTACCAAACAACTCAACTTCCCCAACGCCGCCCGCGATGGCGCTGGCAAACTGCGCGTCGGAGCAGCCGTGGGCGTGGGCGAGGGCACCGAAGAACGGGTCGAGGCTCTGGCCCGTGCAGGGGTAGACGCCATCGTGGTGGACACCGCGCACGGCCACAGCAAAGGCGTGCTCGACCGGGTCCGGTGGGTCAAGCAAAACTACCCGCACATTGAGGTGATTGGCGGCAACATTGCCACCGGCGCTGCGGCTTTGGCGCTGGTGGAGGCAGGTGCTGACGCCGTCAAGGTTGGCATTGGCCCCGGCTCCATTTGCACCACCCGCATCGTGGCGGGCGTGGGCGTGCCGCAAATCATGGCCGTAGACAGCGTGGCCACCGCCCTCAAAGGCACCGGGGTTCCGCTCATTGCCGACGGCGGCATACGTTACAGCGGCGACATTGCCAAAGCCATTGCCGCAGGCGCAGGCACCGTCATGATGGGCGGCATGTTTGCGGGCACCGAAGAAGCGCCCGGCGAAGTCATTTTGTATCAAGGCCGCAGTTACAAAAGCTACCGGGGCATGGGCAGCATTGGCGCCAT
>CAMDXR010000209.1 GCA_945877725.1 Limnohabitans sp. Rim8 | reverse complement strand
CGCCATGAACAATCAAGGGCATTCGCAGCCCGTGTGGTGGCTCTTGGCGGCGCTGCTTGTGTTGGCCTTGGTCTTGACGTTGCTGGGCATTGGGGTTGGCAGTACGGGTTTTGAGAATTTGCTGCAGCCCTTGTTGCATCCGCAAGCCGACCCGTCTGCTACGGCCATGGCACAACAAATTGTTTTAGAAATCCGCTTGCCACGCACCTTGGGCGCATGGGCAGCAGGGGCCTTGTTGGGGCTGGCGGGGGCGGTGGCACAGGGCTTGTTTCGCAACCCCTTGGCCGACCCGTTTTTGTTGGGCAGTGCCTCGGGGGCCTCGTTGGGCGTGGCGCTGGCACTGGCCGCGCTGGGCGGTGGCGGCATGTTGGGCTTGGGCAGCATGATGAACAGCGGGGTGGCGGTGAGCGTGTTTTCCAGCAGTGTCTGGGTTCGGCTGGGTTTGACGGGTGCGGCATTTGGCGGCGCAGTTTTGGCAGTTTTGTTAACTTTGCTGCTGGCCAGTGGGGTGCAACACACGCTGCGTTTGTTGCTGGCAGGCGTGGTGGTCGGTGTGGTGCTGGGCGCTTTGACGCAAATGGTGTTGTTGTTTTCGCCTGATTCCTTGCAGGCCATGCAGGCCTTCATGCTGGGCTCAACCAGCTTTGTAGGTTGGACCTCTTTTGGCTTGATGGCCTCTGTTTGGTCGCTTTGCGTTTTGGTGGCTTGGTTGTTGGCGCGGGTACTTGATGGCTTGAGTCTGGGCGATGCCACCGCCCGCAGCTTGGGTCTGCCGCTGGGGCCTATGCGCGCCGCTTTGGTGGGTGTGCTGGCTTTGGCCACGGGCACGGCCGTCGCGCAAACCGGCTTGATCGCTTTCATCGGACTGGCCGCCCCCCATTTGGTGCGCTCTTTGGTCAACACCACCAGCGGCCGCATGATGTTACTGGCCAGTGCCATGGGTGGCGCTTTGCTGATGGCCGCTGACACCTTGGCGCGGGGCTTGATTGCCCCTCAAGAATTGCCAGTGGGTGTGCTGACCGCAGCGCTAGGCGGTGGTTATTTGTTGTGGTTAATGCGCCGCAACTCGCATTTGTCCCGGGGGGCAGGCTTATGACGTCCAGGTCATCCCTGTTGCCCGCAGGGGCTGTTGCTGCCAATGCGGCCCTGCAAGCCCTTGACCTGAGCGCCCGTTTAGGCGGTGTGCCCATCTTGCAAAATCTTGATCTGGCCTTGCCACGCGCACGCTGGACCAGCATTGTTGGGCCCAATGGCGCTGGCAAATCCACTTTGCTCAAAGCGCTGGCGGGCTTGTTACCGCACACAGGCGATGTGTTATTGGTTGGACGACCTCTTGCGCAATGGCACCACAAAACCCGTGCCTGCCAGTTGGCTTGGCTCGGTCAAAACGAAACCAGTGCCGACGACCTGACCGTTTGGGATGTGGCCATGTTGGGCCGCTTGCCGCACCAAGCTTGGCTCAGCCCGCCCAGCCCGGCCGACCTGGCCGCGGTAGAGCGCGCGCTGCGGGCAACCCAGGCTTGGGATTGGCGTGCCCGTTCTTTGGGGCAATTGTCCGGAGGCGAGCGCCAGCGTGTTTTGTTGGCGCGTGCCTTGGCGGTGGAGTCCGAAGTGCTGCTCATGGACGAACCCCTGGCCAACCTCGACCCCCCGCACCAAGCCGATTGGTTGGCTCTGGTACAAGCCTTGGTAGCACAAGGTAAAACGGTGGTCAGCGTGTTGCACGAAGTCTCCATGGCCCTGCACGCCGATGAAATGGTGGTGATGGCCCAGGGCCGAATTTGCCACCAAGGTGCGTGTGCCGATGCCACCACTCACCGGGCTCTGGAGGCGGTGTTTGACCACCGCATCGAAGTCCATGCCCTGCAAGGCCAATGGGTGGCCTTGCCCAAAAATTTAGCTGTCAAAGTACCCCATGAACATTGAAACCCCACCCACCGAGAAGCCCTACGAAAAATCCGAAGGCGAGCGCCGAGGCTTGGTCATCGTCAACACCGGAGACGGCAAAGGCAAAAGCACCGCCGCTTTTGGCTTGGCTCTGCGTGCGCATGGCCGCGGCAAGGCTGTCAAGATTTACCAATTCATGAAAGTGCCGTCGGCTCGGTTTGGCGAGCACCGCATGTTCGAGCAACTGGGCATCCCGATTGAAGGTTTGGGCGATGGTTTCAGCTGGAAAAGCCAAGACCTCGAGCATTCAGCGCAATTGGCCCGCGATGGCTGGGAAAAAGCGCGTGCCACCATCCTGAGTGGCGAGCAATTTTTGGTGGTGCTGGACGAAATCACCTACCCCTTGATTTATGGCTGGCTGCCGCTGGAGGGGGTGCTGCAAACC
Organism: Limnohabitans sp. Rim8; assembly: GCA_945877725.1. Lineage (GTDB taxonomy): Bacteria > Pseudomonadota > Gammaproteobacteria > Burkholderiales > Burkholderiaceae_C > Limnohabitans_A. The sequence goes on along the minus strand of CAMDXR010000209.1, from coordinate 3,456 downwards.
CTGCGCGAGCGGCCCTCGCATGTGCATGTTTGCTTGACCGGTCGCCGTTGCCCCCCCGAAATCATTGAACTGGCGGACACCGTGTCTGAGATCACGATGGTCAAGCACGCCTTTAAGGCCGGCATACCGGCCCAGCGCGGCATAGAAGACTGAAACCCATGAGCGAACTCATCATTTGCACCACTTGTCGCACCGTAGACACCCCGCGTGACCAACGCGCGGCGGGCGATATCTTGCTGGAGGCCGTGCAGGCGGCGCAGGCCTTTGGTGATCAGCCTGAGTGGGCCCAAGTGCAAGTGCGGGCCATGGCATGCCTGAGCGGTTGTTCGCGCTCTTGCACCGCGGCTTATCAAGCTGCGGGCAAACACAGTTATTTGTTTGGCGATTTGGCGGCCACCGACGAGGTGGCGCATCAGTTGCTGGACTGTGCCGTGCTGCACCACCAAACCGCAGATGGCAATTTGCCACGCGACAAGCGCCCCGCAGCCCTGGTGCCCGGCATGATTGCCCGTTTGCCGCCCATGCTTTAAGCCGTCCACTGACACCTGCCAAACGCTAAACCTCACCCATCGCCCCATGTCGCTCGAAATGGTCACTTTGTCCCTGCTGAATCTGCCCGACTGGCCCGTACTGGCTGGCGCGGTGGTGGTGGCTTTGGCGGTGGACCTTGGGCTGGGTGAACCCCGTGCGCGTTGGCACCCGGTGGTGTGGATGGGGCATTATTTGACCGTTGCCGGGCCTTACATGGCCCCGAAAGTGGTTTCAAAAACGGCAGAACAAGGGGCCGAAAAGGTGGCCATTAAAGCCTCTCGTCCGCTGAGCGAGTTTCTCAGGGGTTGCTTGGGCTGGAGCTTGGGTGCCCTGCTGGTACTGTTTTTTGCAACGTTGGCCAGCGGAGTTGTCTTGCAAGGCGATTGGCTGCGCCAGCAACCCTGGCTTCAAATGCTGTTGTTGGGGCTGTTGCTCAAGCCCATGTTGGCCTGGCGCATGCTGCGCGATGAAGTGCTGGCGGTGGAGCAAGCGCTGGCTGAATCGCTCGATGCCGGGCGCCAAAGGGTCAGTTGGTTGGTTAGCCGCGATGTATCGGTGCTGGACGCCACCCAAGTGCGCGAGGCCGCACTCTCTACTTTGGCCGAAAACCTCAACGATTCGGTGGTGGCCCCTTTGTTTTGGTTTGCGGTGGCAGGTTTGCCGGGCGCGGCCCTTTACCGTTTTGCCAATACCGCAGACGCCATGTGGGGTTACCCAGGTGAGCGCCAAGGCCGCAACTGGGCCTGGGCTGGCAAGTGGACCGCCCGCGTAGACGATGTTTTGTCTTGGGTCCCCGCCCGACTGACCGCTGTTTTGCTGGGGCTGCCGACCTTGTGGCGCGGCATGACCCGGGTCATGCACAACGCGGGCCTGACCCCCTCACCCAATGGCGGCTGGCCGATGGGGGCTTTGGCCGTGGGCTTAGGGATTCGCTTGGGCAAAACCGGGGTTTACCAACTCAACCCACAGGGCAGGCCCCCCCTGGCGTCAGACACCGCCATGGCTTTGCGGGTGTGTGGGCAGGTGGTGGCCAGTTTGGCGGCACTGGCCGCTTTGGCTGTCATTTTGGCCTTGCAGGGCGGCTCTTTGCAGTGGCCCTTGGCGTTCACAGGGAGGGGTGTTTGATGTCGGTTTTGCAAACATTGTCTTCCCTGACGAACCGGCTGGTTCAGACTGCCCGCCCCCACGGTGGCACCGATGCGCTGGGGTCGGTTCGTTGGGACTTTTCAAGCAACGCCAACGCCTGCGGTCCCTGCCCGGTGGCATTGCATGCTGTGCAGCAAGCCAACCCGCAACGCTACCCGGACCCTGCTTACACCCACTTGAGCAGTGCCCTCGCTGGCTTGCATGGGGTGGCCCCCGAGCGGGTGCTGCTGGCGGCCAGTGCCAGTGAATTCATTCAACGCATCACGGCATGGCGCTGGCGCTCAGGAGACCGCCATGTTTGGACCCCACCGCATGCCTATGGCGACTACACCCATGCCGCGCAAGCTTGGGGCTTGCAGTTGACCAAGCTGCCGGACCTTTCAACCGGATTTAACCGTTCGACCCTTTTGGAGCCTGCACCGACCATTCTTGCTGGGTCAAAGCATCAGGGTCAATTGCGTTGGCTGTGCGACCCCGGCAGCCCCTTGGGTCAAAGTGAATCGGCGCAAACATTGGCTGCCGTGTTGTCGGGCTTGCCCCGCAACACCCGGAATCAAGATTGTCTGACCTTGCCAAGTTCTGCACAATCGGGTGAGGGCAGTCATGGCCCGCATGTGACCCTGGTGCTGGACCGGGCTTATGCGCCTTTGCGCTTGCAGGGCCAAAGTGCCTTGAGCCCCGAGCAGCTTGAGCAAGTTTGGCAACTCTGGTCGCCCAACAAGGCACTGGGCTTGACGGGTGTGCGCGCCGCTTACGCCATTGCCCCTGCAGGTGCAGAGGCCGATGTGTTGGCGCTCGATGCTTTGGCCGCTTCTTGGCCCATCGGGGCACATGGCGAAGCCATGCTGCAAGCGTGGACGCTGAGCGAAACCCAGCAATGGGTCGCGCAAAGCCGCCCAAGGCTGGCCCAATGGCTGCAGGCCTTGCGCGAAACCCTGCAAAACCATGGCTGGACTTGCGCCCCCACCGACACCCCCTATTTTTGTGCAAAACCCTCATCGCTCTTGGATGCCAGTGCACTGCGTCGGCACGGCATAAAGTGCCGCGATGCCACCTCGTTTGGTCTGCCGGGTTGGTGGCGTTGGAGTGCGCAACCGCCCGAAGCCGTGGCCGCGCTGGATGCCGCCTTGAAGGAGACCCCGGCATGAACGCTGTTTGTGTGATGGTGCTGGGCACCACCAGTGGCGCTGGCAAAAGCTGGCTCACCACCGCCTTGTGTCGTCATTACGCGCAACGCGGGCTCAAGGTGGCCCCCTTCAAGGCGCAAAACATGAGCAACAACGCCCGTGTGGTGGCGGGTGTGGCCAATGCCCAAGGGCAAACTCAGCCAGGCGAAATCGGCAGCGCACAATATTTTCAGGCGCTGGCTGCCCGGGCCGAGCCCGACGTGCGCATGAACCCGGTGCTGCTCAAACCCGAGGCCGATACACGCAGCCAAGTGGTGTTGATGGGCGAGGTCGACCGCGAACTGGGCGACACGCCTTGGCGCGAACGCAGTGAAAAAGTCTGGCCCCACATCACGGCAGCCTTGGACGCTTTGTGCGCAGAAAACGATGTGGTGGTGATCGAGGGGGCAGGGTCTCCTGCCGAGATCAACCTGCACGCCAGCGACATTGTGAACATGCGCGTTGCCCGCCATGTGCAAGCCCGGTGTTTGCTGGTGACCGACATCGACCGGGGTGGCGCGTTTGCACACCTGTATGGCACTTGGGCCCTGTTGCCCGCCAATGAGCAAGCTTTGATCAAGGGCTTTGTGCTGAACAAATTCAGGGGTGATGC
>CAMDXR010000208.1 GCA_945877725.1 Limnohabitans sp. Rim8 | reverse complement strand
GTGGGCGCGCAACTGCATTTGATGGCCCACACCTGGGGCGTGCCCACCATGATGGTGCCCAAGGAAGAAAAATTTCGGCCCATGTTTGTCGAGCGCTCTTTGCCCGGTTGCATGGTGGTCAATGCCCGTGGTGAACGGTTTTTGAACGAATCCGGGCCCTACCCCGAGTTTCAGCAGGCCATGTTCGCCAACCACGCCAGCACCGGCGGAGGCATTCCTGCCTGGATCGTGTTTGATGCCACTTTCCGCGCCAATTACCCGATTGGCCCGCTCATGCCCGCCGCTGCCGTACCCGACAGCCGCTTGCGCAAAAGTTGGCTCAACACGGTGTACTGGAAAGGCGAGACGCTGCAAGAGCTGGCCAGCCAGATCGGGGTGGACCCGGCAGGCTTGGTGGCCAGTGCTGCCCGCATGACCGAATTTGCCCGTACCGGCAAAGACCTCGAATTTGACCGGGGTGGCAACGTGTTTGACCGTTATTACGGCGACACCCACGTCCAGCCCAATCCCAACTTGGCGCCTATTGCCAAGGGGCCGTTTTATGCCATGAAGCTCCATCCGGGCGACATCGGCACCAAGGGCGGTTTGCTGACCGACCGCGATGCCCGCGTGCTGAACGAATCCGGCCAAGTGGTGGCAGGTTTGTATTGCGTGGGCAACAACTCGGCTTCGGTCATGGGGCCTGCTTACCCGGGTGCCGGTTCTACATTGGGCCCGGCCATGACCTTTGCCTACCGCGCCATTGCGGACATCAAAGGCCAACCCTTGCCACTGGAACGCACCGATTTGCTGGAGCCCGCATCTTGAGTCGGCAAGCAAGAATCTCGACCGTCACCCCCATTGACCCGGCGCTGGATGTGGCCGATGCCACCGAAGTGAACTGGAGCGCGAGTGCCGACGTGGTGGTGGTGGGTTGGGGCGCCGCCGGAGCTTGTGCGGCCATAGAGGCACGGGAAACGGGTGCCACGGTGTTGGTGATTGACCGATTTGAAGGCGGTGGGGCCAGTGCCTTGTCGGGCGGGGTGGTTTACGCCGGGGGCGGCACGCCTTACCAACGCGAGGCTGGTTTTGAGGACTCGCCCGAAGCCATGGCCGAGTACCTCAAGCACGAGGTCAACGGCGTGGTGAGCGATGCCACTTTGCAAAAGTTTTGCCAAGACAGCAGCGCCAATCTGGCCTGGCTGGAGGCGCAGGGTGCGCGTTTTGCCGCCACCATGCCGGACCATAAAACCTCTTATCCACCCGAGGGTAAGTTTCTGTATTACTCGGGCAACGAAGTGGTGCCTGCGTGCATGGGCGAGTTGGGCGCACCCGCGCCACGCGGTCACCGTGTGGTGGCCAAAGGCCAATCGGGCAAGGTGCTTTATGAAGCCTTGCATGCCGCGACGCTGCGCTCTGGGGCGCGGCCGCTCACACAGGCTACGGTGCGCCGACTGGTTCGCCAGCGCGGGGCAGATGGTCAACCTGGCCCGGTTTTGGGTGTCGAGGTTTGGCAGTTGCCCGAAGGCGCGCCCGAAACCTTGCGGCACGCCGAACTGCACCGCCAAGTGGCACGTTGGCGCACCTTCAGGCCCGGCAAAGCGGCGGCCTGCCGTCGCGAAGCCGCGCTGATTGAGCAAACCCATGCCGTGCCGCGTTTTGTGCGCGCGCTTAAGGGCGTGATTTTGTCCACTGGGGGCTTCATCTACAACCCCGAATTGATGGCCCAACACGCGCCACACGCCAAACGTGGCTGGCCCGTGGGCGGTGCCGGTTGCGACGGCAGCGGCTTGCGACTGGGTCAAAGTGTGGGCGCCGGGGCGCTGGCGCTGGGCAATATTTCGGCCTGGCGTTTCATCACGCCGCCATCGGTCTGGCCCAAAGGCATTGTGGTCAACACCCAAGGCGAGCGCTTTTGCAACGAACAAGTCTATGGGGCCAAGCTGGGTCACGAACTGGTGGACCACCAAGGCGGCCGGGGTTGGTTGGTAATAGATGGCCAGCTTCGCTGGCAGGCGATTCGTCAATGTTTGTTCGGTGGGCTGTGGGCTTTTCAGGCGCTACCTGCTTTGGCCATGTTGTTTTTAACGGCCAAAAAAGCCGCCACCCCCGAGGCGCTGGCGGCACGGCTCAAAGCCGACCCTGCCAAGTTGCGCGCCAGCCTGGACGCGGCCAATGCCGCAGCCCGTGGCGAGCGCGATGACCCGTTTGGCAAGTCGGTGGACATGCGCCACGACAGCTCGCGTGGACCTTTTTATGCACTGGATATCTCCATCGGTTCGCCCACCTTTCCGTTGGCTACCCTGACGCTGGGCGGCTTGACGCTGGACGAGACCAACGGCCAAGTGCTTGACGCTGCGGGTCAGCCGATTGGCGGATTGTTTGCGGCTGGGCGCACGGCGCTGGGCCTGCCGTCGTCGCGTTATGTCAGCGGACTCTCATTGGCCGATTGTGTGTTTTCCGGTCGGCGTGCGGGCCGTGCTGTCGCGACGGCATAAAAAAAGGAATCGAAATGGGACGAGTACAGGACAAGGTGGCCTTGATCACCGGAGGTGCCAGTGGCGTGGGCCTGGAAACCGTGAAGTTGTTGCTGGCTGAGGGCGCTTATGTGGGCATCACCGACATCAATGCCGAAGCCGGTCAGGCGTTGGCCGACGCCTGCGGCGAGCGCGCCCTGTTTGTGCGCCACGACGTGAGCAGCGAAACCGACTGGCAGCATGCCCTGCAAGCGGTGCAAGCGCGCTTTGGTCCGCTGGACATCTTGATCAACAACGCGGGCATTTTGTTGCCCGGTAACATCGAGACCGCCACGTTGGCGCAATTTCGCCAGCTCATGCAGGTCAACGCTGACTCTTGCTTCTTGGGCTGCCAGCAAGGTGTGGCCGCCATGAAAGAGCGCGGCGGCAGCATCGTCAACATGGCTTCGGTGTCCAGTTGGTTGCCCATTGAAGGCTATGCCGGTTACAGCGCCAGCAAGGCGGCAGTTGCGGCGCTGACGCGTGCCACCGCCCTGTATTGCCGCAAAAATGGGCATGCCATTCGCGTCAACTCGCTGCACCCCGACGGTATTTACACGCCCATGATGCAAGCCTCAGCCCCTGGCGTTCCGGCGCACTACCTCATGTTTGACCCCAAGGCCAACCCAAAAGGGCGCGCCACTTTGCCGGAAAACATTGCCAAAGTGCTGCTGTTTTTGGCCTCGGACGATTCAAAGGCCATCAGTGGTGCCGAGATTCGCGCTGACAGTGCCATTTTGGGCATGGGCTTATGAGCCGCTACCACCCCCTGCGCGTGAGTGCGGTGACCGCAGAAACACACGACGCCAAGTCGGTCGTGTTTGAAGTCCCCTCGGCGCTGGCCGATGAGTTTCGTTATCAGCCGGGCCAGTTTTTGACGCTGCGCCTGAACATCGATGGCCGCCATGTGCCGCGTTGTTACTCCATGTCCAGCACCCCGGGCTTGGATGCTTCGCCGCGTGTGACCATCAAGCGCGTGCGCGATGGGCGCGGTTCTAACTGGGTGTGCGACCACGTCAAGGTGGGCGATGTCATAGAGGTCATGGCCCCATCGGGCCTATTTGTGCCCCGCTCGCTGGACGGCGACTTTTTGCTGTTGGCGGGTGGCAGCGGCATCACCCCGGTTTTTTCCATCTTGCGCACGGTGCTGGCCAAAGCCACGGGGCGTGTCACGCTGCTGTATGCGAACCGGGATGAAAAATCGGTCATTTTTAGCGCAGAGCTTCAGGCGCTGGCGGCGGCACACCCTGCACGCCTGCAAGTGATTCACTGGCTAGACTCGGTGCAAGGCGTGCCCAGCGTGGCGCAATTGACCGAATTGGCCCGGTCCAGAACCGAAAGCGCGGCTCAAAGTGCAGCACCCGTCCAGGCCTTCATTTGTGGCCCCGGCCTGTTTATGGATGCCGCCGTGGCCGCTTTGCAGGCGCTGAACCTGCCAGCCGAGCACATTCATGTTGAGCGCTTTGTCTCGCTGCCCGACGAAGAAGCGCTGGCTGCAGCCACGGCTGCTGCTAAAGAAGCACCCCCCTTGCCCGATGCGGTGGACCAAGCCGAGCTCGAGGTTTTGCTCGACGGCCAAGTGCACACGCTGCACTGCGGCGGTACCGAAACCTTGCTTGAGGCCGCGCTGCGGGCGGGCCTGAATGCCCCCTATTCTTGCCAAGCCGGCATGTGCGCATCGTGCATGTGCCAAGTGGTGGAGGGCAGCGTGCACCTGCGCCACAACGACGTGCTGGACGACAAAGACCTGGCCAAAGCCTGGACGCTGGCCTGTCAGGCCGTGCCCACCAGTGCCCGGGTGCGCATCAAATTTCCGGAGTAATTTGCCATGACCACGCGTATTGAGGCGCACGACAGCGCCTTGTCAGAAGCCTCTGAAGGCGCTGCAACTTCGGCCTGGACCACCCAAGCCGATCTGCCCAGCACCTTGCCCGCCATGATCCGTCGGGCGGCCCAACAGTTTCCCGATCGCGCCGCCATCATCGACGGTCCTGTGACCATTGGCTACGGCGACCTGCTGGTGCGCAGCCAAGCGGTGGCGGCATCTTTGATTGCGCTGGGGGTGGAGAGCGGAGACCGCGTGGCGATTTGGGCACCCAACATGCATGAGTGGATCTTGGCAGCCTGCGGGATTCATGCGGCCGGCGCGGTGCTGGTGCCACTGAACACCCGCATGAAAGGGGCCGAGGCCGCCGATATTTTGGAGCGCAGCCAAACCAAACTGCTGTTTTGCATTGGCGACTTTCTGGGCCAGTATTACCCGGCGTTGCTCAACGGATTACGCCCTGCCAGCTTGCAACACATTGTGGTGCTGCGTGAAGGCTTCAAGGCCGAATCGGCGCAGCCCGAAGACATGGGCTGGAGCTACTTCATGGGCAAGGGTTGCGTATTGCCCCCCGCCCAAGTGCGCGCGCGAGAAGACAGCCTAAACGCCGACAGCACAGCTGATTTGATGTTTACATCCGGCACCACCGGACGCCCTAAAGGCGTGATGTCGGCCCACGGCCCCACCTTGCGCGCTTTCAGCGTGTGGGGCCAAGTGGTGGGCTTGCGCGCCAACGACCGATACCTGATCGTCAACCCGTTCTTTCACTCCTTTGGCTATAAAGCCGGTTGGGTGGCGGCGTTCATTCAAGGCGCCACGGTCTACCCCGAACAAGTGTTTGATGCACAAGCTGTGTTGAGCCGCATTGCCCAAGACCGCATCAGCTTTTTGCCCGGGCCGCCGGCCTTGTTCTTGACCATGTTGTCGTACCCGACCCTCAAGGACTTTGACATTTCATCGCTGCGCGTGGCCGTGACCGGATCGGCCAACGTGCCCCCCGTGCTGATCACCCGCATGCGCGAAGAACTGGGCATAGACAACGTGACCACCGCCTATGGGTTGACCGAATGCGGCGGTTGCGCCACCATTTGCGACCCCAGCGACAGCGCCGAAACCGTGGCCCGCACCTGTGGCCGCGCTATTCCGGGCACCGAAGTACGCTGCGTCGATGCGCAAGGCCAAAGCGTGCCCACGGGCGAACCGGGCGAAGTGCAACTGCGCGGCTACCACGTCATGCAAGGGTATTTTGGCGACGAAGCCGCCACCCGCGAAGCCATCGATGCCGAGGGTTGGCTGCACACGGGCGATGTGGGCGTGCTGGACGAACGCGGCTATCTGCGCATCACGGACCGCCTGAAAGACATGTTCATCATGGGCGGCTTTAACTGCTACCCCGCTGAAATTGAACGCCTGCTGGCCGACCACCCGGCCATTGCCCAAGTGGCGGTGGTGGGCCTGCCCGACGAACGCATGGGCGAGGTCGGCTGCGCCTGCGTGGTGCTG
>CAMDXR010000207.1 GCA_945877725.1 Limnohabitans sp. Rim8 | reverse complement strand
ATGAACACGGGTCACGTGTTCCGGTCAGAGCGCATTTCCCAATCGTCTAGACTCACTTGCGCCGGTTTTGTAGTGTTAATGTCGTTCCGGTCAGAGCGCATTTCCCAATCGTCTAGACTGTGACCGGCACGCTTAGCGCCACTGGCACGGTTCCGGTCAGAGCGCATTTCCCAATCGTCTAGACTGGCCGTTCCCGTGACCAGGACCCACACGCTGTTCCGGTCAGAGCGCATTTCCCAATCGTCTAGACTAGATCCGATATAAGTCTTTGTTATACAAGGGTTTTCTTGCTTCTCGTCGGTCAAAAATTGTCGCTTTAACCAAACAAATCGAACTGATCTGGCGTTTTTTTAGCGGGTTCTTTACGCCTGCCCTGAAAACTGATGATCCGTTCGTACTGTTTGTCGGTCATTTGCAGCACGTTTACTTGCCCGCCACGGGGCAGAGCCGCCTCTACACGCACGCAATAGGTTTGGACCTGTGCATGACTGGTGCAAAACCGCATGTAAACACTGAGCTGGGCACGCGTGAATCCCATGTCCAACAGACTCAACCTGAATCGCGTCGCGGCAGCTCGCTCAGCGGCCTCGACAACGGGCAAATCAAACATCACCAACATCCACATGAGCCGATAACCACTGAGCATGGGGTCTTAGTCATCCGGGTCAGACAAAGGCGGCATGGGCACGCCAGGCAGGGGCAGATCGAGCGCTTTGCTTTCTTTTAACAGTACCTTGGCGAGTGATGTAGCCAGCTTTTGCACCGCCACCAAAACCGGCGTTTTGCCCTCTGGCGTGGCCAAGTCTTGGTACAGACATTGAACCAAGGCCCGTTTAGTGTCGGCATTGACTTCGCAAGTACCCGCACACTGCAATTGCCAAGCCGTGAGATCGATGACAGGTCGAAAGGGCTCCATCAAGTCGTCTACAAGTCGCATGGCATTGTTGTCGTGACTGTGGTGCAAACCCAGGCTGGGGTGTAACCCGGCTGCGACCACCGCCCGGGCAGTGGCTGCCCGCAGCACGGTGTACCCATAGTTGAGCAAGGCGTTAACGCCATCGGCCTGTTGGTCACGCCGAAACAAAGAACCCATCAGTAAGCCCCAATATTTACGAGCACCCTGCGCCTCCAAGTTATCAGGGTCGCCACTGCGCACTTTTTTGGCCAACGCTTGAACGGGTGCATGCGCCGCGCCCGTAGCTTGCAGCACCGCAGCTTGGTTGAGCAACTTCGATTTGACGATGGCCGCCCAGAGTTTTTTGCGAGTGGACAGAGAGCAGGCAATTTGCGCCTCGAATCGGTGAGCTTGCTGGTGGTGCCCTTGCATGGGCCAGAGCATGCCGACCACGTTGTGATTGGCGGCACACAGTACAACAGGAGCTCCCCTTTCGGCCAACGCCACCAGCAGGTTATTGGTGTAGCTCAGGCCATGGGCGTTAGCAATCAGGGCAGCCATATCGTCCAGCGGCACGCGCCCGACTTCTTGTCGATCTTCGCCTGTGCTGTGCACCAACATGAAACCCCGATAAACCGACAAATGGCGTTTGTCATTAGAGACTTCGACAATGCGTCCAAGCATTGGGTGTGGCTCAGTTCAGGGCTGTTGTGACAAGGGATGTGCCTGCATTTGCACCCCAAGCGCTTGCAGCACTTTGAACACCGTGTCAAAGCGGGGCTTGGCCCCGGCACTCAGTGCTTTGTAGAGGCTTTCACGTCCCAGCCCTGTGTCCCGCGCGATTTGCGCCATCCCCCGAGCTTTGGCCACATCGCCAATAGCAGACAAGAGCAAATCGGTATCGCCGCTGGCCAGCGCAAGATTGAGGTACTCGGCAATCACCTCTTCGCTGTCCAGGTAAGTGGCAGGGTCAAATTCAGTGGTTTTGCTCATCTGCATGCTCCTTAGCAAGTTGTTTGGCTTTGGCGATATCTTTGGCCTGGCTGGATTTATCACCGCCTGCCAACAGCAACACAATGTGCTTGCCTCGGCGTATGAAATACACCCTGTAGCCCGGACCAGTGTGCCAACGCAGTTCAGACACGCCACCGCCTACACTTTTGACATCGCCCCAGTGGCCTGCAGCAACTTGTCTGAGTCGAAAAACAATCGCGGCTTTGGCGCGGAAGTCTTTCAACCCACTCAACCAACGGCTGAAGGTCGCGGTTTCGGTAAGGCGGAATGGGTTGATTGTATCCATTTAGATACTTTTTGGATCAATCGCTGAAGCCTGGATCGCGCAATTCACCAATAGGCGAAATTGCGACCTGTCTTGCCTTGCTACTTTGCAAGCTGCCCGCCGAAAAAGCCCTTTGAAAAAACAAATCGTTCAGTGCCCACGGGTCATGAACGTCTGCATTTTTATGAGCTTTCTGAGCCGCCAACTGCGCTGCGTATCTTGCGCCGATGTTTGTTTCATTTGGCTTAATAAATGTAATTGAGCCAGAGCTGTTGATTTTTAATACCTGCAATAACAACAACTCGCCTTCGACTTCAGCACGAATGTAGTCGTTGATCATCAATCGCATCTTCAAAGGCCGACCATTCAACGTCATTCTCGGATTGCGCAAATGCCTAATGCCTGCCTGACCAGTTTTGAAATGGCGTACCACCTGGTAGGCGTCAAAGGTTCGCAGTACCTCGCCAACCCAATCACCAGTATCAGTTTTGCTAATTTCAATGCAATAGTTACTGTTTGAAAGCAGTCCTTTATAGGGGCCCGAAACTGGACGGCCCCCCTGATAGCGTTTCACAACCGAACTTGAACTTTTTGCCCTTGCTTCAAAAGGAATGACATTACGGGTCTTGGCTGCAGATTTGCTTTCACCCGCAGCGCTGTAGATCGTTGAATCAAACATCGCGCCTTCGTGCCCATGGTCAGGTTTGTGGCTCACCCAAATGTTGTCAACGGCGCGTTGCACATGGTCACGGTAACGCTCCCAAGGCAAGGGCATGGTCGCGACCAATTTATTAAGTTGTTGATCGCGCGCACTGGCACTGGCTTGTGCGAAACGCCGCAACATGCTTTCGTCCGTAACGGCGATAACGCAAGCATCGACCGCATGGTGTCGGTGGTCATTGCGGTTTTTCTCGCCATTCAGGCCCAAGATGTCATTCAGCCCAAACTTGGCTCTCAACAAGGCGGTCATGCGCCCGGGAATCACGCGTGTGCCTTGAGGGCAGACCAAACTGAGGTATTCGCGGGCCACACGGCTAAGGTGGCGGGTGTCATTGAGGGCTCGGGCCAAAAAGCCTTTGTCTTCACGCAGCCATTGCGCATAACCGTCTTGTGTAAAACGGTAGCGCTTGCCTTTGGGCATGAGGCTGGCACGCGCCAACATGTCTTCGGAGTTCCAGCCTTGGGCTTCAAAATCTACAGCGGCTTGCGCAGGTGTGCGATTACCTTTAATTCGGTTGGACAGGCGCATGGCCACGGTCTTGTTGTTCAGACTGTCGTCCAGCGTTTGTGAAAATGGCAGGATGTGTTCAATCTCTACCTGGTCACTGAACAACATTTGTGCGCTGATTTGCACGCCGCTGTAGGGACAACGTCTGTCGGCGACATTGAAACTGAGCTCTTCCCACAAAACCATTTTTTGCATGTCGGCTGAGCGCACACCCTCAGGACTGGTGTTCAAGAGACGGGCAATGTCGTCACGCATGCGCTCGTTGCGGCGCTGATTTTCGCCCTGGCGCTTTTGATCTTCTTTGCGCTGCTCTTGGCTCTGCTTGAGGTCGCGCGCCAGTTCCACCACCACTTCACTGGGGTGCCCATAGCGCTGAATGAGCGCGTTCACCACTGCGCGCACTTGGTTCAGGCCAATGTGTACGGTTGGATTGGCAATTTTTCCGAAGCGTTTTTCGGCGGAATCTTCGGGCTTACCTGTGCCAAAACCAACATGCCGCTGCAAGTATTGGCCGTAGTAGGGTAGTTCGGGCAATATTTCCCCCGTGGCGGCATGGCTGATGTGGCTATGGTGGTCAAAGCCTGCGACCAGCACGGCTTTGTCGTAGGTGATGACTTCAGCGCGCAAAGCAGGCAAGATTTTTCCAAGCGCCTTGGCGCTTAGGCTGCCGTAGCCCTCGGGCAGGGGGGCGCTGGCGATGGATTCGGCTATGAGTTCACTGACCCCGCAATACTTTTGCAGCCTCTTCACCAATCGCCATTCATTTTCCTGTTTCACAAGCTGCTGCACGATGGCATCTTGTTGTCGCTCACTCCACGTAAACCAGCGTTGCCCAAAAAACTCTTTCTTACCCAGCATGGCACTGGTGCTGTTGCCTTTCAGTTCCGTGCGTTTTTCATCTTGCAAATTGAACTGGCCAGAGAAACCAATCAATTTCTGAATCTGGGTGAAACTGCGTTTGCTGTTGGACTCCAGCGCCTGCACAAGTTGGTTACGCTGGGTCAACGTGAGTGGTTCTTCCCTCAATCCCTCTCGCAACAAGCGCAAGTTGTTCACCTCTTGGTAAATGCGAAAGCGTTGCTGGCTAGGCAGGGCCAATGGCGCACGCTCTTCATCGGGCAACAGAGAACAGCGGCCCGGCTTGACGGGCTTGAGCGGGCGCTGGTGCAGCAGACAGTCCTTGATTTCGTCTCGGGCGGTGTCGTTGAACAGGGCCGGATTAAGTTCACTTTGCTTGGCCCAAAGCGCATCGAACTCAGACTCGATCATTGCGCGGTCGATATACAGGTCGTAGCTTTTCTCGATTTTGGTTTTGCCGTCGTCTTTGGTGATGCGGTTTTCGCGGTAACGCGCCCGCACGGTCAAGCCTTGCTGGTGACGGGCATTGAGCCATTCACCCACCGTCCGGCACCCCGTGGTTTGCATGGCCAGACGCAATTGGCTGATGGCGGTCTTGAGGGCACCACTGTCATTTTCTTTTTTGTCGGTTTTTCGGTTGCTTTTGAAGCCTCTGCGCTGATTGATGTGGAACAACGCTCGGGCAAATTCGTCGGGCAGCAATGCCACGTCCAAGCCTTTGGCGCGCAGGGCAAAGGGGTCCTTGGTTTCAAGTGCCTTGCGTGCCACTTCGTCTTGGGGAAAAAAACCATGGCGGAGCAGGGTTTGCACCATGCGGTTTTTTCGCTTGATCAAACGGTCCCTGCGTCGGCGCATGGCGCGAGCCTCTCGGCGACTCACAGCCAACGATGATCCATCCTTGGGGTTTCGGCCATCACTGAAGATCCTCACACCGGCTTTGATAACGGCGCAGGTTTCGTTTTTAGAATCAAGGCGCACCATGGCCCAGCCCAGAGAAGTGGAGCCCAGATCAAGCGCGAGTCGGTAACGCATAGTGGACACTGGAATTCCTAATTTATAGATAAGAAAACCATTGTGCTACATTTGTCGCACATTTCGACGATTGGGAAATGCGCTCTGAACGCTAACAAGCAGAAAGATGCACCAAATGGAAAGGCCGCTATATGCGGCCTTTCGTCTTTTGCGGGGGACTGGAATAACGAAACCTACTTCGCCCTTTTTACCCCGCGGCTCACCGCCCCCCGCGCTTCACTCCCCTTCACTTCACTTCAACCGCATCACCCGCCGGAACATTTTTGCGCTCCATTGCCCCAGATCATCCAGGTAAGTGAACACCACGGGGATGACCAGCAGGCTGAGGACGGTGCTGGTGAGCAGGCCGCCGATCACGGCGATGGCCATGGGGGCGCGGAAGCTGGTGTCGGCTGCGCCCCAGCCTACGGCGATGGGCAGCATGCCTGCCCCCATGGCGATGGTGGTCATGACGATGGGGCGTGCGCGTTTGTGGCAGGCGTCCAACAGGGCGTCCCAACGGCTCATGGGGGGCACAGCGGGGTGGCCGTTTTCGGCGGGTTTGCCGCGTCGCGCCTCTATCG
>CAMDXR010000206.1 GCA_945877725.1 Limnohabitans sp. Rim8 | reverse complement strand
TTTTGTGCGAAAGCCAGCCGGCCTTCCGCATAATCATGGCTTTTGAAGCAGGCGTCGATGGCGGTTTTCACCGAGGACATGTCCTGTTCCTGTTCGGTAAGTGCAACCAAAGTTTTCTTTGCGGCCTGAATGGTCAAAGGGGCGTTGGCTGCCACCTCTTGCGCCAAATGGGTGCAATGGGCAAATACATCGTCCACCACGGCAAGGACCATGCCCATGCGCTGCGCACTTTGTGCGTCGTAGACCCGGGCGGTGTAAAAAGCCTCGGCAGTGGCCTGCGGCCCCAGATTGTTCAAAATACTTTTCATGTTTTCGCTGTCATAGCCCAAGCCCATGCGGGCAGCGGGCATGCGAAATTTGGAGTGCGGGGCTGCATAGCGCATGTCGCAACTCAGGGCCAAGCCCAGCCCGCCGCCGTAACAAATGCCACTGATGGCCGCGATGACCGGCACACGGGACCTGAAAATGGCCTGCTGCGTGCGCTGCACCATGTCGTTGTAGTGCGCCACCGATTCGGGCGAGTTGCGCTGGGTCTCGAACTCGCCAATGTTGGCCCCCGAGACAAACGCCTTGTCACCCGCGCCGCGCAACACGCAGACACGCACCTCGGTGCGCTTTTCCAACGCTTCAAACGTCGCCAGCAAATCTGTCCACATGCCCAGGCTCATGGCGTTGTGACGGGCCACATCGTCAATGGTGATCTGGGCCACATGGCCCTGCACGTCCAATGCAATGTGGCCTGCGCTCATACCACCCCCCGCGCACGAAAATCGCTGATATCGCTGCCAGAAAACCCCAACTCGGTCAGCACTTCGTCGGTGTGTTCGCCCCAACCAGGTGCGGGTGCCACCACTTGCGAGGGGGTGCGGCTGAGCACCACAGGCTGGGTGATGAAATGCATGTCTTTGCCGTACTGCGTGGGCAGCGTGGCGGTCACGTTCAGGTGTTGCACCTGCGGGTCTTCAAACACTTGAGGCACGGTGTAAACCGGGCCTGCGGGCACGCCCGCCTGGTTGAGCAAGCTGACCCACTGGTGCACTGTTTTTTTAGGGAACTCTTGTGCAATCAACTGGTTCAAGCGTGTCCTGTTTTTCACGCGCAGCGGCTCGGTGACGAACTCGGGGTCTTGGTACCACTCGGGTTTTTCGACCACTTCGCAAAAGCGCTTCCAATTGCCCTCGCCCGAAGCCCCTAAGTTAAAACATCCATCGCTGGCCTCAAACAAACCCATGGGCGAGCTGGTCGGGTGGTTGTTGCCCACTTGGACGGGCACATCGTTGTCGTTCAGGTACCGGGCCATCTGGAAATCCATCATGGCAATTTGCGAATGCAGCAAAGAGCTTTGCACCCACTGGCCTTGGCCAGAAGTTTCGCGCTCGATCAGGGCCACCAAAATCCCGATGGCGCAATACAAACCGGCACTCAGGTCGGCCACCGCCAAACCCGACCGGATGGGGCCATGCTCGGGCTCCCCGGTCACGCTCATCAGGCCGCCCATGCCCTGAATGATTTGGTCAAAACCGGGCCGCCAGGCATAGGGGCCGTCTTGCCCAAAGCCCGAAATACTGGCCAGAATAATGCGCGGGTTGATGGCCTTGAGCGACTCGTAATCCAAGCCCAAGCGGTCTTTGACGTCGGGCCGCCAGTTCTCGACCACCACATCGGCTTCCAAAATCATGCGCCGCAAAATGTCCATGGCCCCCGGCTTCTTGAGGTTCAGGGTCAAAGAGCGCTTGTTGCGGTTGATGTTCTGAAAATCGCCCCCCTTGCGGTTGGCGGCAAACATCGCCTCGTTCGGGTCCACCCCCTCAGGGGGTTCAACGCGCACCACATCGGCACCAAAATCGGTCAGGATCCGGACGCAATTGGGACCGGCACGCACGCGGGACAGGTCAATGACCTTGAAGCGTGAAAGTGCAGTGGAGGCTTGAATTTTGGGCATAAATGTTGTTTTGGTCGACTTTAAAAACAAAGTCGGTTCCCATAAATATATTTATAGCCTATATTTGCATACTCTGCAATATGACAAAATATCCGTGTTAGCCCTAAGATAAGCCCATGAAAGTCAGCGACCAAATCCGATTGCACTTGGAGGAAGCCATTTCCAAGGGCGATTTGTTGCCCGGAGATGCCATCGACGAAAGCGCTTTGTCCGAGCGGTTTGGGGTCTCAAAAACGCCCATCCGCGAAGCCCTCATCAAGTTACAGGCGCAGGGCTGGGTCAGTAACTCGCCCAGGGGCGGCAGCACCGTGACCAAGATGAACCTGCAACAGCTGCTGAGCCTGTGGGAGCTGTTGGCCGAGTTGGAAGCCGTGGCGGTGCGACTGGCCTGCGAACGCATGACCGAAGAAGACCGGCAGCGCTTGTTTTCCCTGCACGAAGAAAGCCGCGCCGTGGCCGCCGCTGAAGACATGCAGGGCTGGCAAACCCTGAACCTGCAATTTCACGAGCTGATTTACCAAGGCAGCCGCAACCCCTTTTTACGCCAAGAGGTTTTGCGCATGCGCTTCAGAACCGGGGTGTACAGACGCCACGCGTTTGGTGCGCTGGGCCGTTTGCAAACCTCTTTTGACCAACACGACTTGATCGTGCAAGCTATCAAGGTGCGCGATGCAGATGTCGCCGTGCTGTCTATGCGCGACCACATGCGGCCCGGGCGCGATGCCAAAACCCTGAACGACTTCATTTTGAACTTGCCCACCGACCTGCTGGCACCGCAGTAAAAAAGCCTTGGCATTGGGGCAGACTTTGGCCTGGTGGGGCCACCCTTAAAATGCCGACATGACCTTTTTAGACATGTTGCGCACCGCCGAGCGCCAAAACGGCTCCATGCTTTGTGTGGGCCTGGACCCCGAACCCACCAAGTTCCCGGCGGCCTACAAGGGCGACGCCAACAAAATTTATGACTTTTGCGCCCACATCGTGGACGCCACGGCCGACTTGGTCAGCAGCTTCAAACCCCAGATTGCCTACTTTGCTGCGCACCGCGCCGAAGGCCAGCTCGAACGCCTGATGGAACACATGCGCCGGGTGGCCCCGCAAGTGCCCATCATTCTGGATGCCAAACGCGGCGACATCGGCTCCACTGCCGAGCAATACGCCAAAGAAGCGTTTGAGCGCTACGGTGCCGACGCCGTGACCCTGTCGCCCTTCATGGGCTGGGACTCTGTGGCCCCCTACTTAAAGTACGAAGGCAAAGGCGCATTCTTGCTCTGCCGCACCTCTAACCCCGGTGGTGACGACCTGCAAAACCAACGCTTGGCCTCAGTTGAAGGGCAACCCCTGTTGTATGAACATGTGGCCCGCCTGGCCCAAGGCCCCTGGAACCTGAACGGCCAACTGGGCCTGGTGGTGGGCGCCACCTACCCCGCAGAAATCGAGCGCGTCCGCCAGATAGCACCCACCGTGCCCTTGCTGATCCCCGGTGTGGGCGCACAAGGCGGCGACGCCGTGGCCACCGTAAAAGCCGGCTGGCGCGCCCACCCCGACGGCAGCAGCGCAGGCTCGATCATCGTCAACTCGTCGCGCGCCGTGCTCTACGCCTCCAGCGGCCAAGACTTCGCCCAAGCCGCCCGCCAAGTCGCCCTGCAAACCCGCGACATGCTGGAGGCAGCGAAGGGGTGAGGTACGTCATACCCGGCTCCGACCGGGTATCCATCGCCGCCGAAGCCATGGACCCCCGATCAGGTCGGGGGTGACAGGGCAGTGAGTCGTGGACCCCCGATCAGGTCGTGGGTGGCGGGTGACGGGTTCGGGGTAATGGCCCTTGTCATCTGCGCAGCACCCCGGTGGGTCTGGGGATGTTAATCTTTGCGCATGATTGACCTTTACACCGCTGCCACGCCCAATGGGCACAAAGTTTCCATTGCCCTTGAGGAGATGGGTTTGCCTTATGCGCTTCAGGTGCTCGATTTGCATCAGGGGGCGCAAAAGCAGCCTGCGTTTTTGGCCATCAATCCGAATGGCCGTATTCCGGCCATCGTGGACCGTGAGGCCGATGATTTCGCGGTGTTTGAGTCTGGGGCTTGTCTGATTTATCTGGCCGAAAAAACCGGCCAGTTGATGCCTTCAGATGCCAAGGGCCGCTCGCGCGTTTTGCAGTGGCTGATGTTTCAGATGGGGGGCATTGGCCCGATGATGGGTCAGGCGAATGTGTTTTTTCGCTACTTTCCCGAAAAGATTCAGCCCGCCATTGACCGTTACCAAGGCGAGACGTCGCGTTTGTTTCGCGTGATGGATGGACATTTAAAAGACCACGAGTATTTGGCGGGCGATTACTCCATTGCCGACATTGCCAATTGGGCTTGGGTGCGCACGCACCGGTGGTCTGGGGTGGCGCTGACGGCCGAAGAGTTGCCGCACTTAAAGCGTTGGCTGGAGGCGATTCGCATGCGCCCGGCGGTGTTGCGCGGCATTGAAGCGCCGCCCTCTAAAATCAACCTGACCGAAGACGGCGAAGAGGGGGCCAAGCGCTATTCGGAGCAAGCCCGCAAGATGGTCGAGATGGGCCAAACCCAAACCCAAACCCAAAACTCACAGCAAACCCAAAATCCAAAGGACAAGCCATGAAGCTCTACACCGCACAACGCGCCCCCAGTCCACGGCGGGTGCTGATGTTTTTGATGGAGAAAAATATCACGGGCATCGAGATGGTGTCGATAGATTTGAACGCGGGTGAGCACCGACAACCCGAGTATTTGGCCAAAAGCCCAATGGCCAAAGTGCCCGCCTTGGAGCTAGACGATGGCCGGGTGATTACAGAAACCCGTGCCATTTGCACCTTGCTGGAGGGCCGTTACCCGGAGCCGAACCTGATGGGGGTGGACGGCGATGAGCGCGGTTTTATAGAGATGGCCGACCGACGGGTGGAGTTGTATTTGTTGGGCGGTATTGCCAACGCGATTCGGCATGGTCACCCCGGTCTGGCTGCGCTGGAAAAGCCGCAGTTCCCGGAGTTCGGGCGTTCGCAGGCAGAAAAGGTGCGCGATGTGGCCCGGTGGTTTGACCAGTGTCTGCAAAGCCAGCCTTGGATCGCAGGTGAGCGCTTCACCATTGCCGACATCACGGCTTTTTGTGCGCTGGAGTTTGCGCGGGGCTTGATGAAGTTTGTGCCGGGCGACGAAGGCATGAGCGCCCTGCAAGCTTGGCGCGACCGCATGAATGAACGCCCAAGCGCCAGGGTTTGATTGGGTTCATGTGTGAGAAAGCCCCTGCTCGCGAATGCTGGTTAATAGCCACTACAAGCATTCGGCCGCAGGGGCAGCCTCCCACACAAATCTAGCCTCCCACGGGTAATGAGCCCTTCCATCCTTGTGGGAGCGAGCCCCTGCTCGCGAATGCTGGTTAATAGCCACTTCATGCATTCGGCCGCAGGGGCAGCCTCCCACACAAATCCAGCCTCCCACACAAAGCCAGCCACAGCAATCATTCGGCCGCAGGGGCAGCATGTCCCGCAGATAGGGGTCTGATCAGCTGAACAAGCCGCCGTATTGCTTGCGCAAATCGGTTTTTTGCACTTTGCCGGTGCCGCCCACGGGCAGTGATTCCAAAAAAAACCACGTCGTCGGGCACCCACCATTTGGCAACTTTGGTGGCTAAGAAATCGAGGATCTCTTGTTTCTCCACGCTTTGCCCCGGCTTGCGCACGATGAACAGCAGAGGCCTTTCGTCCCACTTGGGGTGTTTGACGCCAATGACCGCGGCCATGGCCACCGCTGGGTGCCCGACGGCGGCGTTTTCCAGGTCAATCGAGCTGATCCATTCACCGCCCGTTTTGATCACGTCTTTGGTGCGGTCGCGAATTTGCATGGTGCCTTGCGCGTCGATGGTGGCGATGTCGCCGGTGGGGAACCAGCCGTCGACCAGAGCC
>CAMDXR010000205.1 GCA_945877725.1 Limnohabitans sp. Rim8 | reverse complement strand
CCTGCGCCTTTTGGTACTGGGGCCTTTGGTGGCGGGTTTGCTGGCGCTGGGCATCGGCTTTGTATTGCCTCCCTCTTACACCGCACAAGTTAAGTTTTTACCACCCCAACAACAGCAAAGTGCTGCTGCCAGCATGCTGGCCAGTTTGGGTGGGCTGGGCGGT
This sequence comes from Limnohabitans sp. Rim8, assembly GCA_945877725.1. Classification (GTDB taxonomy): domain Bacteria; phylum Pseudomonadota; class Gammaproteobacteria; order Burkholderiales; family Burkholderiaceae_C; genus Limnohabitans_A. The sequence goes on along the minus strand of CAMDXR010000205.1, from coordinate 5,726 downwards.
TTAGCCGGGGCTGCGGCGGGGCTCAAAAATCCGGCCGACCAATACTTGGCGTTTTTAAAAAGCAACCGAATCCAAGACGCGCTGATTGATCGCTTCAAGCTGCAAGACCGTTACAAAACCAAGTTCAAAACCGACACCCGTATGGCCCTGACCAGCCAGGTCCGTAGCGTCAGTGGCAAAGACGGCATCATCAACTTGGAGGTGGACGACACAGACCCCCAATTTTCGGCAGATCTGGCCAATGCCCATGTCGAAGAACTGCAAGCACTGCTGGCCCAAATGACCGTGACCGAAGCCCAGCAACGCCGGGCTTTCTTCGAAAAACAACTGCTTCAGGTCAAAGACAAAATGATCACGGCAGAGCTTGCGCTGCGGGCCACAGGCATCAGTGGCAACGTGCTCAAGTCCAACCCTGCATCGGCCGTGGCCGCCGTAGCCGCACTCAAAGCCCAAGTTACGGCACAAGAAGTCAAGCTGGGGGCCATGCGGGGCTATTTGGCAGACACCGCGCCGGACTTCAAGCAAGCCCTGACCGAATTGGCCAATTTGCGTGCCCAACTGCTCAAACAAGAAAAAGACGAACCCTTGAACACGGGCGGCACCTTAAGCAACAGCGCAGGGCAGGGTGACTACGTGGCGAAATACCGTGAGTTCAAATACCAAGAAACTTTGTTTGATCTTTTTGCCAAACAATTTGAGATTGCCAAAATTGATGAATCACGCGAAGGCGCCGTGATCCAGGTGCTCGACGCCGCACAAGCCCCCGAGCTCAAAGCCAAGCCCAAAAAAGCCCTCATCGCCATCATCACCGCCTTAGCGACTGGCTTTGCCTTGTTGCTCTTTGTCTTTATCAGGCAAGCGCTTGTGAACGCCGCCATAAACCCGGAATCAGCCGACAAGCTGCAAAGGCTGAAGCAGAGTTGGCGAAAAGTGGTTTTTTCTAACTAAAAATGTGTAGCAGTATTTAATTACTCCATAACCGTTAATGTCAATAATTAGATTTATTTTTACAAAAATATTCAATTTTTTTGAAATAAGATTCGGGCTGCCTGAAATCATGGATTTGCAAGGCAATTTGTCGGTTTCAAAAATCAATTTCAAGCCCGAAAACACCGGGCCAAGTTTGCAGCCTCAGCGCTGCCAGACTGCGGTAGCCTGTGCGCTACACTAAAACCCCTTAAGTTCTTGCTCAGACCCAACGCATGATTCAACGAAAAGGCATTATCCTCGCAGGCGGTTCAGGCACGCGCCTTTACCCGGTGACGCAAGCCGTCAGCAAACAGCTTATGCCGGTGTATGACAAACCCATGGTGTACTACCCGCTGACCACCCTCATGCTGGCCGGTATCCGAGATGTCTTATTAATCAGCACCCCGCAAGACACCCCGCGTTTTACCGAGTTGCTGGGCGATGGCAGCCAATGGGGTATGAACATCCAATATGCAGTGCAACCCAGCCCCGACGGACTGGCCCAAGCCTTCATCATTGGCAAAGACTTTGTGGCCAACCACGCCAGTGCCCTGGTGCTGGGCGACAACCTTTTTTATGGTCACGACCTGGTCAAACTCTTGGGCAACGCGCACCAGCGCAGCACCGGGGCCAGCGTGTTCGCCTACCATGTGCAAGACCCCGAGCGGTATGGCGTGGTCAACTTCGACGACCAGCAACGTGCTTTGGGAATCGAAGAAAAGCCCAAAAATCCCAAAAGTAACTATGCTGTCACCGGCTTGTACTTTTACGATCAGCAAGTCTGCGACATCGCCGCCGACATTCAACCCTCTGCCCGTGGCGAGCTTGAGATCACCGATGTCAACAAACGCTATTTGGCGCAAAACCAACTCAACGTTGAGATCATGGGCCGAGGCTACGCCTGGCTGGACACCGGCACCCATGACAGCTTGCTAGAGGCCGCTGGTTTCATAGCCACCCTGCAAAAACGCCAAGGCCTCATGGTGGCTTGCCCAGAAGAAGTTGCTTTTAACCAAAAGTGGATCAGTGCTGAAGCCCTGCAAAACTTGGCACATCCCTTGGCTAAAAATGGTTACGGACAGTATTTGTTGAATTTGCTGAAATAATTGGTTTTATGCCTATTGTCATACAAGACCAAGTCGGGTATGACAAAATAAAACCAAACGCAGAGACCAAACAGCATGCGACTCACAGCAGCCCAAATTGACACCATCAAAAGCACCGCTCAGGCCGTGCTGGGTCAGGGCGTGCAAGTTACGTTGTTTGGTTCGCGAGTAGATGACGCGCAAAAGGGTGGTGACGTAGACCTGTACGTTGAGACGTTGCAACCGAACCTGATGAAGAAGATCCGCTGCAAAGTCAGCTTGCAAGACCAACTGGACATGCCAGTCGATCTGATTGTCAAACCCTTTGGCGACTGCAGACCGATCGCGCTGATTGCTAAACAAGAAGGTATCCGCTTGTGAGCGATCACATTGCCCTGATCTGGAAAAAGCTAGACCACTTAGCTCGCATGCGCGAATATCTGAGCTACTCAATTGGTCAAGTTGCCAGTCTGCTGCACATTGATGACTGGCAAAACCTGCAACCGGACCAGCACGAAACCCTGGCTGCATTTCGTGTTCGGTTTAGTGAGTATCAAGAGCACATGGGTAAAACCATGAAAGCGGTTGCAGTTGAGGAAGAAAAGCCAGCTGAACCTTTCACTGCCGTACTTCTTTATATGGAAAAACTGGGCTGTATCGAGTCTGTGATCCGGTGGAAAGACATTCGTGAATTGCGCAATGCCGTCAACCATGATTACGAGGACAACCCAGCGGTTCTGCACGAATTTTTTGAACAAATGATCCAAGCGGCACCAGAACTTGTGCGCTGGCACAATCAACTGGACGAGTTTTGTCACACCACATATCGACAGGTAGACATGGATACCCGATCAAGTCGGGCATGACAAAATAAAACCAAACGCAGACACCAAACAGCATGCGACTCACAGCAGCCCAAATTGACACCATCAAAAGCACCGCTCAGGCCGTGCTGGGGCAGGGCGTGCAAGTTACGTTGTTCGGTTCGCGAGTAGATGACGCGCAAAAGGGCGGCGATGTAGACCTGATGGTTGAAGTTCCACAGCCTTTGAAAGAGCCTGCTTTGATAGCAGCCCGAATCGCCAGCCTTGTGTCGCGTGGCCTACAGGGTCGCAAGGTCGATGTTCTGCTCAGGGCTCCAAATTTAATGGAGCAACCCATTCATCGTATCGCTGCCCAACAAGGAATAGCGCTATGAGGGTTTCTGAAAACCAATGGGAGCGACTGCAATTTTTGAGTCGTGTCACTCAAAAAGAATGTTTGTACCTGCAAGAAACAGACAGCAGACTTTTCTCAGAGCCTATGACCATTGAAAGTCTAAAAAAAATCGAGATGGATCCCCTACTGGCAGAGCGCTTGGATGCTTTTGTTGGCCGATTTGGAAGACTCCAAGACAACTTGGGCGACAAGCTTTTGCCACAATTGTTGGATGCCATGGCTGAAAAAATTGGAGCAGCCATTGAAAATCTGGACAGAGCTGAAAAGTTGAGATGGATCGAATCAGCTGACACTTGGCTTGAAATGCGCAAACTGCGTAATTTGATGGTTCATGAGTACATCGAAGACAGGCAAATCTTGCTTAGCGCTCTCCAAGCGGGGCATCAATTTGTGCCCGTACTGACAGAAACGGTCAAACGTTTGACGGCCCAAATCAACAAACTTGTTCTCTGAAACCCGAAATCGGCATGCCCTACAGCGTCACTCCTACCCACATTCCCGACTTGCTCATTTTGGAGCCCAAAGTCTTTGGTGATGCGCGTGGGTTCTTTTTTGAAAGCTTCAACCAGCAAGACTTCAATCAAGCCACGGGTCTGAACGTGCAATTTGTGCAAGACAACCACAGCCGCAGCGCCCATGGGGTGTTGCGTGGCCTGCACTACCAACTGCAACAAGCCCAGGGCAAACTGGTGCGCGTGGTGCGCGGCGCGGTGTTTGATGTAGCGGTGGACATCCGCAAAAGCTCCCCCACCTTTGGCCAATGGGCCGGGGTTGAGCTGAGCGAAGACAACCACAAACAATTCTGGGTGCCCCCAGGCTTTGCGCACGGCTTTGTGGTGCTCAGCGAATCGGCAGACTTTTTGTACAAAACCACCGACTATTACGCCCCAGCGCACGAACGCTGCATTGTTTGGAACGATCCCGCCATCGGCATCACCTGGCCCCAAGGCCTGCAACCCCAACTGTCTGCCAAAGACCAAGCCGGGCTCACCCTAGCCCAAGCGCAAGTTTTCTCTTAAAGCCACATCGGCTGTTACCCCCAACAGACTGTTCACCTCATTTGTCGCGCTCGCCCACTTTTGTGTAGGCATTAGTTTTCTGCAGTTGGAAGTTTTCTGTAGTTCGTAGTTTTCTGCAGTTGGTAGTTTTCTATGTTTGGTACTTCACCGTTGTCCTAATTTCTCTGTCATCCCGGGCAAAGACCCGGGATCCATCTGCGCATTAACCGCCTCTCGTATTGTTCTGTCATCCCGGGCCAAGACCCGGGATCCATCTGCGCCCCCGCTTTATCCGTGAACGAATCCCCCCACATCGACTACGCCGCTGAAGACGAAATCAGCCTGCTCGACCTGCTGCAAACCATCGTGGACAACCTGCGCCTGTTGGTGATCGGGCCTATCTTGGCAGGCCTGCTGGCCCTGTTCGGCGCAGCGTATTGGCCCAAAACCTACGAAAGCACGGCCATCTTGAAGGGTGAACAAAGCCATGCCACCCAAATGCTCACCGCATCGGTGCTGGACCCCATAGCCGCGAAACTGGGCTACACCTCGCAATTGCAAACTGATGAGGCCCGCACCAAGATCAAAGACCAAGTGAAGGCCAGTTTTAACGTCAAAGACAAACTGCTGACCCTGACCACCCAAGCCAACACCCCCCAAGCAGCGCAAGCCTTGGCGCAAGACATTCTGGCGCAAACGTATTTGCAAACTCAGCCGCGCGACAACGAAAAACTGCGCCTGCAAAAGCAACTGGCCCAAGCCCAAGAGCGCGAAAAAGAAGCCAACCAAACGGCGCAGCTGCTCAAAACAAAACTCAGTTCGGCAGGAACATCGGCTGGCAGCACATCCGCATCTGAGGTAGCGCAAGGCTATGCACAAATGATTGCGGTGGTCAAAGAAAGCCAAGCCAGCCAACTCGATACCGAAAAGTTGTTGCAAGGCCTGGACGCCAGCGCCCTGGTGCAAGAAGCCACGTTGGCCACCCGGCAAATCAACCCCAGGCGTGGTTTGGTTGCCACCATCACCGCACTGGCTACAGGCTTTGTTTTGCTGCTGTTTGTGTTCGTCCGCCAAGCCCTGCGCAACGCCAGCCAATACGATGAATCGGCTGAAAAGATCAAAGCCATCAAGAGCGCCTGGCGCAAAACACTAGGCCAACGCCCAAAAGCCTAAGCGGTCATACCCGCTATCTCTGTCATACCCGCACATGCGGGTATCTTAGGATTACGCTCACCTTTCAAGAAAGACGAATCCTGACTCAGCGCATGCTAGCAGTCAAGCGCGGTATGAAGGTATGTGGCCTGAACTGCTGCCATTACGCAGGTATCGACAAGGATCTTGTAAGAATGAAAAACCGTCACAACAGTAAAAAAATTCGAGTAATAGTAATTGCTCTTTCCAATGAATTTCACTGAAAAATCTGCAAAGTCAGTATTTTTCTTAAAAGTAAATTTCA
>CAMDXR010000204.1 GCA_945877725.1 Limnohabitans sp. Rim8 | reverse complement strand
GAGCCATCGGGCGCGGTGATCACGCAGCCCACACGGGGGTTGGGCGAAGTCAGCCACAAGGCCTGGCGGGCCAGATCCAAGGCGCTTTGCATGGGGGAGAGATGCGGGGTAGGCGAGGGCACAGGGTCAACCAATCGGGATTTTCAGAGTTCAGAGGTTCGGATGTCAGAGGTTCTAAGGTTCAGAGGTCAGAGGGACAATTTACATTGGGGTCAGAGAGGCTTGGATTGCCTATTATCAATTTGAGAATGCCGTTTTGGTGAGTGTCGATTTTGATAAGGTCAATTCCGACAATCATGATTCGGGGAAGTTTGATTCAAAGTTTCTTCAAAACAATTATCCAGTGAATAAAGCTCCGCAGCTGTCTTGCAATGGCTATGAACCCACATTCGCGAGCAGGGGCTCGCTCCCACAAGACGAACGGGCCAATCGAGCATTCGCGAGCAGGGGCTCGCTCCCACAACAATTTATCCAACTCTGAAACTCGGTGTGATTGGGCAGCTATCGTCCCCGTGGGAGGCTGCCCCTGCGGCCGAATCAGCGAACCCTCTCCAAGTGGGAGGCTGCCCCTGCGGCCGAATTTCGGCGTCGTCTCGCTCCTTTGGGATGCCATCTAGGTCAAAGGGGGGTAACCGTAGGTGTGCCCTCCCAGTTGGGCAGAGTCGAGATGCTGCTGTGCCAGGTAATGCGTCTCAGCGCCGCTGGAGCCGGAGAACTGGACAAAGCGCCCCCGGTAGAAGTCCATTCGACGCTGACCCGCAAATCCCAGATCGGGTCTGCGCCTCTTGGTGTGCTGTTGGCCTGACGCGTGTAGCGCACGCCTTGTAGGGTGACGAGGTCCTCTGCTGGGCAAGTGCTGGCTTGGGCCATCAGGCAGTCCATGCCTTCTTGGGCCAATTGCTGGGCCAGGGTGTGTTGACGGTTTTCGCTCGCCATATAGAGTGTTTTTACGGTCAGTTGCATCGCCCCCACCAAACCAATGCCCAACACCGCTGAAGCCATTAAGGCCTCTATCAGGGCCATGCCCCGTTGCGGCCGCAGAAGCTTAAGGGCGCGCAATTGGGCCATGGAGGTCACTCGGTTCATGGGCTTGCGCCTTCGCTCCTGCTGCCGTTAACGCGCTGGACTTGGCTTGCATTGATGCCCTCGGGCCAGTCCAGGATGTACGCGTTGCGGCCTTCCGGGCGTGCGTAAACGGTGCCCAAACGCCACTCGGGCATGCCCGATTCGACGACCAATTGGCCTTCAATAAGACCGGCTTGCCAGCCACGCATTTTTTCGTCGTTGCAACTGGAAGCGATCAAAACACTGCCGAAGATTTTGACGTTAGCGCCTATATGTGGACAGCGAAGGGCGCATGCCAAGGCAGAAAACACCAGCAAAGCGGGGTTTTGCGCCGTGCCAATGCTTTGTTCCCAAGCATTGGGGCTGTCGCTCCAATAAACAGTTCGGGGCGGTGTGCTCTGTGCGGTCAAACCATTGCGTTCTTGGGCCTCGGACCAGGCTTTGATTTGTTCGTCGCTGATGTCGCCCAGCACGCTGCGCCAGGCCGCGCGGGTGCAGGGCGTGCGAGGTGTGGCCGTGGCAGGGCCTGTTTTGCTGCCACCCGCAGGCAAGCTGGCGCTGCTCAATGCCAAACAAGCATTTTTCTCGGCGCTCGAAATGCTGCCGTTGGCATTGGTATCCACCACAAAATGCGTCTGCACCGATGCGCCCTTGGCCGTGCCCGTGCAGGCCATGTCCTTGCCGTTCAATGGACACACCCGCAAACTGGCATCTGCTGCTTGGCTGATGCAGCCATTGACCACCAGAGCGGCGGGAGCCGACAGACCGGGGGCCGCAGCTAAAACGGGGGCAAACAGGCTTTCGCGTGTTTGCGCCTGGCTGTATTGACCTAATAGGCTGGCCTTTGCGTACAAGGTGACCATATGGGGTGCCATGACCAAGTCGCGCACTGCGGTGGCGCTGAAAAGCGCTTGGGGCAGTGCCGGGTGCGGGGATAAATTCATCCGGCTGCATTGCCATTGCGGTCCGGTGATGCCGGGTGGACAAGCTGAAAGGCTTGAAAAAAGACCCTGCAAATCAGCGCCAGGCGTCAAAAACGCCGCTTGTGCACTGGCCAAAGCGGCCTCAGCCGCCCATCTTGCGTGGCTGGCACGCGCATGGTTGTCAGTCGCCATTTGGTCCATCAGCACACTGCGCGCGCTGTAAAAACTGGCCAAGCTGGCCAGAATTACCAGCCCAATGGCCACCAACAAGGTGACGGCACCAGCCTCTTTTTTTAAGGTGCGTCGGCGAGTCATGGGCAAAGCAGGGGCTGCAAATAGCCCGGCATGTCGTTGCGCAAATGCACGGTCTGCACCAGACTGATCTGGCGCGAGTCGTCGTTTGGCCATCGGGCCGACAAGCGCATGTCCACTGAGCGGTGCAGCCAGCCGTTGCGCGCTTCGCAATGGGTTTGCCAGCTCAAGGCCATGATTTCGATGCTGCCCTTGTCCGTGATCGCTTGCCATTGACCGGTGCCGCTGCAAGTTCTGCGCGCATGCAAAACGCGTTCTGACAACCGGAAACCCATGCATTCGTTGTCATCTTGTTCGCCATCGTGGTCCCGGTCAAAGCTGAAGTCGATCCAGTCGTTCTCGATGCTGAAGTCTTCCCAGCCGTCGCAAAAGGGGTCGGTGCAAACGCCGGGAGAGCGGGTTTCCCAAGACGATGCCGAGTATTGGGCTTTGCGCAGGTCTCGGGCCATCCAGTCCATGGCGGAGCGCAGGTCTTGGTGCAAATGGCTGTCTTGCAAAGCCAAGCGGTGCCCCTTGAGTTGATGAGCAATTTGGGCACTTCCGGCTGCCAACACCAACAGGCCGAGCGACAGGCCGACCAAGAGGCCCATCAAGGTTTCGCCTCTTTCTTTCCTTTTGATTTTTTTGCGGCCTATGGCCAAGTCGCGTTGGCTCCATTCGAGCCATTCAGCCTGCCGCGCAAACGGGGTCATTTTTTCCAGCACCCAGTGGGGTCACTGTCCAAGTGCTGACCTGCACTGAAAACGGGGCTGGCCGTGCCCACCCAGCGCAGTCGCAAGGGGTTACAGGCCCGGTCATTGGCTTGCGCACCTTGACCCACCGCTTGCACGACGTAGCCTTCTGCCGAAGCTTGGACAAGCGAAATTTGGTAATGCCCTTGGGCCGATTGGTCGCTGGGCCAGCCCAAGTCGGTCAACGAGTCGGCATGGCTTTCGTGCGTGCTGCGCCAGCGGGCTTGGTCCAGCTGTATTTGCATCAATGAGGCTTGCCCATCGTGACGCCGTGCTTGGCGTTGCTGCTGCTGAAAAGACGGAATGGCCAGCGTGGCAAGTACGCCCATCAGGGCTAGGCAAATCATCAACTCGGTCAGCGTCCAGCCTTGGCAAGGTGCTGACTTGGTCCGGCCATTGCCAATGCGTCTTTTTTTCATGCAGTCTCCCTCTGTTTTTAATTGTGTTCTTATGTATTCATCTTGTACAGTCAGGCAAACGCGGGCCTGCCTGTGTGTTTGCCAATTCACAAAGTCAGCGAGAAACCCCATGCGTTTTGCTTCAACTCACCAAGCCAGACGCCCGCACCGTTCAAGCGCGCGGGGGTTTACCTTGCTAGAGGCCATGGTGGTCATGGCCTTGCTGGGCATTTTGGTGAGCTTGGCCGCCCCTGCTATGAGGGATTTGCAGGCCAAATACCGCTTGCAGGCGCAGGCAGAGGGTTTTCTGGACAGTTTGGTCCTTGCCCGGTCAGAAGCCTTGCGTCGTCAACAGCGGGTGAGCTTGTGTGCACGGTCCAATGCCAGCGCTTGCGATGCCAGTGGGCAATGGTCACAAGGTTGGTTGGTGTTTGTCGATTCGAATGACAACGGACTGCGCGAAGCAGATGAACTGCTGTTGGAAGACCATGCCGCCCTGCCTCAGGGGATGAAGGTGGATGTGGGCAGTACCCTCAGAAGCTATTTTTCTTACGGATCGGAGGGCCGAAGCATGTCCCTCAACGGGGCATTCATGGCTGGAACATTGCGCTTTTGTCAGCCTACAAAACCCACGGCTTGGCAAGTGGTGATCAATGCTTTAGGCAAAGCCCGCATCGAAAAATACACCTTGCAGACATGCAACTGAACTCGGGCCCCGCAGGCGTTTTGCCCAGGAACGACCGTACGGAACCGGCTTATTTGCTGACCTCGTCCACCAAGGTCTTAAATTCATCAATATCTTCAAAATTGCGATACACACTGGCAAAACGGACATAAGCCACTTTGTCGAGTTTTTTCAACTCCCGCATCACCAATTCGCCAAGTCGGTGCGAAGCCACTTCCCGGATGCCCAGATTCAGCAGCTTTTCCTCAATGCGCTCAATGGCGCTGTCCACTTGTTCGGTGCTGACAGGTCGCTTGCGCAACGCCAAGTTGAGGCTGGCGCGCAATTTTTCACGTTGGTAATCGATGCGTCGGCCGTCTTTCTTGACGATGGCCGGAAAGTTAACTTCCGGCTTTTCGTATGTGGTGAAGCGCTTCTCACATGCGCCACATTGGCGGCGGCGGCGGATGAAATCCCCGTCCTCGGCAATCCGGGTCTCCACAACCTGGGTTTCCAGGTTGCTGCAAAACGGGCATTTCATCGTTCAGTCCGCTCAGTGTGTCCCGACCGCTTAGCCGTAAACCGGAAAGCGGCTGGTCAAGGCATGTACTTTGGCCCGAACTGCAGCCAAGTTGGCTTCGTCCGTCGGGTTGTCCAGTACATCGGCAATCAGGTGCGCGGTGGCACGGGCTTCTTCGTCTTTGAAGCCACGCGTGGTCATGGCAGGGGTGCCGATTCGAACGCCGCTGGTGACAAATGGCTTTTCAGGGTCGTTGGGAATGGCGTTCTTGTTGATGGTCATGTGGGCGCTGCCCAGAGCCGCTTCGGCCACTTTGCCCGTGATGCCCTTGGCTCGCAGGTCGACCAGCATGACGTGGCTTTGCGTGCCGCCGCTCACAATGCGCAGACCGCGCTCGGTCAGCGTTTGGGCCACGATCTGCGCGTTTTTGATCACTTGCGCCTGGTAGGCTTTGAACTCGGGTTGCAAAGCTTCCTTGAAGGCCACGGCCTTGGCGGCGATCACATGCATAAGAGGGCCGCCTTGCAGGCCGGGGAATATGGCGCTGTTGATGGCTTTCTCGTGCTCGGCTTTCATCAAAATGATGCCGCCCCGAGGGCCCCGCAAGCTCTTGTGGGTGGTGGAGGTCACCACATCGGCATGCGGCACGGGGTTGGGGTATTGGCCCGCAGCAATCAAGCCTGCGTAGTGGGCCATGTCGACCATGAAAATGGCACCGACTTCTTTGGCCACTTTGGCAAAGCGTGCCCAGTTGATGTGCAAGCTGTAAGCCGAGGCCCCGGCAATGATGAGTTTGGGCTTGGTTTCGCGGGCTTTGGCTTCCATGGCGTCGTAGTCAATGGCTTCCTTGGCGTCTAGCCCATAAGACACCACGTTGAACCACTTGCCCGAGATGTTCAGCGGCATGCCATGGGTCAAGTGCCCACCCTCTGCCAGACTCATGCCCATGATGGTGTCGCCTGGCTTCAAGAAGGCCAAAAACACGGCCTCGTTGGCCGATGCACCGCAATGCGGTTGAACGTTGGCGGCTTCGGCACCAAAGAGTTGCTTGATGCGGTCAATGGCCAGTTGTTCGGCCACATCCACATGCTCGCAACCGCCGTAATAGCGTTTGCCTGGATAGCCTTCGGCATATTTGTTGGTCAACTGTGAGCCTTGAGCCGCCATGACGGCAGGCGAAGCATAGTTTTCGCTCGCAATCAGTTCAATGTGGTGCTCTTGGCGGGCGTTTTCCGCTTGAATGGCGGCAAAAATTTCGGGATCGGTTTGTTCAATCAGAATATTACGGTGGTACATGGCAGTCCTTCAAATGATGGAACCTTG
>CAMDXR010000203.1 GCA_945877725.1 Limnohabitans sp. Rim8 | reverse complement strand
GAAGGCAAAACGCTGACCTCGACGCTGCCCGCATATTTAAATGCGATTGCAGGCAAAGGCGTGCATGTGGTCACGGTGAACGATTACTTGGCCAGTCGTGATGCGCGCTGGATGGGCAAGCTGTTTAACTTTCTGGGTTTGACGGTGGGTATCAACCTGTCCCAAATGTCGCGCGAAGAAAAGCAGGCGGCCTACAACTCGGACATCACCTACGGAACCAACAACGAATATGGTTTCGATTACCTTCGCGACAACATGGTCTACGAGGCCGGTGACCGTGTGCAGCGCCCCCTGAACTACGCCATCATCGACGAGGTGGACTCGATCCTGATTGACGAAGCCCGTACGCCCTTGATCATCAGCGGTCAAGCTGAAGACCACACGGCCACCTACTTGTCAATGAAACAAGTGGTGCCTTTATTGACGCGTCAAGAGGGAGAAGCCGATCCACGGACTGGCGAAGGCATCATTACCCCCGGTGATTTCACGCTGGATGAAAAATCGCACCAAATTTTTCTGACCGAACAAGGTCACGAAAAAGCCGAAGCAGTCTTGGCGCAAATGGGCTTGATACCGGAAGGTGCCAGCCTCTACGATCCGGCCAATATCACCTTGATGCACCATTTAAACGCTGCTTTGCGTGCGCAACACCTGTACCACCGTGATCAACACTATGTGGTGCAAGAGGGTGAAATCATCATCGTGGACGAGTTCACAGGGCGCTTGATGACGGGACGCCGCTGGAGCGATGGCCTGCACCAAGCCGTTGAAGCCAAAGAAGGGGTGCAGATCCAGGCCGAAAACCAAACGATGGCCTCGATCACTTTCCAGAACTACTTCCGCCTTTATAAAAAAATAGGCGGCATGACCGGTACAGCCGATACCGAGGCTTATGAGTTCCAGGAAATATACGGACTCGAGACCGTGGTCATCCCCCCGCACCGCAAGAGCCAGCGTACGGACCAACTCGATCGCGTCTACAAAACATCACAAGAGCGCTATACCGCTGCCATTGCCGATATTCGTGAATGCCATGAGCGCAATCAACCGGTCTTGGTAGGAACCACCTCGATTGAAAACTCCGAGTTGATTGCCCAGTTGCTGACGCAGGTCAACTTGCCGCACCAGGTGCTCAATGCCAAGCAGCACGCTCGCGAGGCTGACATCGTAGCCCAAGCAGGTCGCCCCGGCATGATCACCATTGCCACCAACATGGCCGGTCGTGGAACCGACATTGTGTTGGGCGGCAACATTGAAAAAGACATTCAGACCATTGAAGGCGATGAAAGCCTTGCCCTAGAGTTGCGCAATGCGCGTGTCGCAGACCTGCGTGAGCAATGGAAAGTGACCCATGAGCAAGTCAAAGCCTTGGGCGGCCTGAGGATCATTGCGACCGAGCGCCACGAGTCGCGCCGCATTGACAACCAGCTGCGTGGTCGTTCTGGCCGTCAGGGCGATCCGGGTTCTTCGAGGTTTTACCTGAGTCTGGACGACCCGTTGATGCGCATTTTTGCGGGAGATCGGGTGCGCTCCATCATGGATCGCCTGAAGATGCCTGAAGGTGAAGCGATTGAGGCGGGCATTGTGACCCGCAGCATCGAGAGCGCTCAGCGCAAGGTGGAGTCGCGCAACTTCGACATTCGCAAACAATTGCTGGAATACGACGATGTGTCGAACGATCAACGCAAGGTGATCTATCAGCAGCGCAACGACATTCTGGATGCGCAGGATTTGCACGGTCAGATCACCTCGCTGAGGGAAGGCTGTTTCAGCGATTTGGTGCGCCAATATGTGCCCGTCGAATCGGTGGAGGAGCAGTGGGACTTGGCCAATCTGGAAAAAGTCTTGAAAGACGATTGGTTGCTGGAAGTTCAGTTGCAAGAAAAAGTGCAAGCCTCCAGCGCCATCACCGACGAAGAAATTCTTGAAATGGTGGTGGCGGCAGCGAATGCCCATTTCCAAACCAAGCTGGACAGTGTGGGGCCTGACAACTTCACTTCTTTTGAGCGCATGGTTTTGCTGCAAAGCATTGACACCCATTGGCGCGAGCACCTCAGCGCTTTGGATTACCTGCGTCAGGGCATTCATTTGCGTGGCTATGCGCAAAAGCAGCCCAAGCAGGAATACAAGCGTGAAGCTTTTGAGTTATTTGGACAACTGCTGGATGCCGTTAAAAACGAAGTGACACGCACCTTGATGACGGTGCGCATTGACTCCGGTGACCAGATGGCGGAGGCCGCCCAAGCCATTGAAGAGCGTGCCGAGCAGATCAGCAACGTGACCTACACCGCGCCCGATGAGTCGGGTCAGGCGCAAACCGTGCCGGCCGCCAACGGGGGGGCCGGTGCTGGTCACAAGCCAGAGTGGGGACCGGTTGGGCGCAATGAGCCGTGCCCTTGTGGCAGTGGCAAAAAATACAAGCAATGCCACGGCAAACTTGCCTGAGTGTGTGCTGCGTCAGGAACGGGCTTCGGCCCGTTTTGTTTGTGTACTGTCAAGATCAATATCTGTTTTTCTGAAGGATCTCCATGCCCGTGAATTTGCCAGCCCTGGACCCTGCTCAACTCAGCCCGATACCGGGTGTTCGCATTGGTATTGCCGAGGCGGGTGTGCGCAAAGCCAATCGCAAAGACTTGACCGTGTTTTTGTTGGACCCGGGTGCCAGTGTGGCGGGAGTCTTCACAAGCAACCGCTTTTGTGCGGCGCCTGTGCAGGTTTGCCGTGAGCACTTGGCAGCAGGCAGTGCCGTGCGTGCTCTGGTCATCAACACCGGCAATGCCAATGCGGGTACGGGCGCACCGGGTTTGGCCCATGCGCATCAAACCTGTGATGCATTGGCCGCCTTGCTGAAATGCGCGCCGGCTCAGATCCTGCCCTTTTCGACGGGGGTGATCATGGAACCCCTGCCGGTAGACCGCATCGTGGCCGGACTCCCTGCCGCTCTGGCGGATGCCCAGGCAGTAAACTGGGCCAAAGCTGCTGAGGGCATCATGACCACCGATACCGTGCCCAAAGCGGCCAGTGTGCAGGTGCAAATTGGCGCGAGCATGGGGGCCAGTTCGGGGGGCAAAACCGTGCACATCACCGGCATCAGCAAGGGCGCAGGCATGATTCGGCCCAATATGGCCACCATGTTGGGCTTTGTGGCCACAGACGCCTGCATCGATCCGGCTTTGTTGCCCAGGCTTGCCAAGTTGTTGGCCGATGGTTCTTTCAACCGCATCACCATCGATGGCGACACATCGACCAACGACTCTTTCATACTCATCGCCACACACCAAGCCGGGCATGCACCGATCACATCGTTGGACAGTGCCGATGGCCAGATCTTGGTCAATGGTTTGCTGCAAGTCGCCCGACAGTTGGCGCACGCCATCGTGCGAGATGGCGAAGGGGCCACCAAATTCATGACCATTCAGGTCGAAGGCGGTCGAAACCCAGAGGAGTGCCGCCAAGTGGCTTACGCCATTGCACATTCGCCGTTGGTGAAAACCGCATTTTTTGCCAGTGACCCCAATCTGGGGCGAATTCTGGCGGCTGTTGGCTATGCCGGAATTGAAGACCTTGACCAAGCCCTGATTGAGCTACACCTCGACGACGTGCATGTTGTGTCCAAAGGCGGGCGGCGAGCCGAGTACCGCGAAGAGGATGGGCAACGCGTCATGAAGGGCAGCGAGATCACTGTGCGGGTGGGCTTGGGCCGAGGCACCGCCACCGACACGGTGTGGACCTGCGACTTGAGCCACGACTACGTCACCATCAATGCGGATTACCGTTCATGACCAGCACTTCAAACTCTGCCCTGGAGCAACTGCTGGCCAAAGTCAGTCAGTTGGTTGACCGCATCGAGGCGGTATTGCCGCAGCCCTTGTCTGCGCCCGACTGGGGGCAGACCATTGCCTGGCGCTATCGCAAACGCTCATCGGGTCATGGCGTGATGGAGCCGGTGCGCCATGTGGCCGCCATGACGCTGGACGATTTGAAGGAAATTGACGATCAAAAAGTCAAACTCCAGCGCAATACCGAGCAGTTTGTAAAAGGCCGTCCGGCCAACAACGTGTTGTTGACGGGTGCCCGTGGCACCGGAAAGTCTTCGCTCATCAAGGCTTGCCTGAATACTTATGCCCCTCAAGGATTGCGCTTGATTGAGGTGGACAAGGAAGAACTGACGGATTTGCCCGACATCATCGAGGTCGTGGCGGGTCGTCCAGAAAAGTTCATTGTTTATTGCGACGACTTGAGTTTCGAAGACGGCGAGCCAGGCTACAAAGCACTCAAATCCATATTGGATGGCACGGTGGCCGCATCGACCCCCAATGTGTTGATTTACGCCACCAGCAACCGCCGCCATTTGTTGCCCGAATACATGAGCGAGAACCTCACCTACAAACACACCGACGATGGTGAAGTTCACCCGGGCGAAGGGGTGGAAGAGAAAATATCCTTGTCCGAGCGTTTTGGTCTTTGGATCAGTTTTTACCCGTTCTCTCAAGACGAGTACCTGACCATTGCCGGCCAGTGGCTCAGTGCCTTGGGTGCGACGCCCACGCAAATTGCCGATGCCCGGCCCGATGCCTTGTTGTGGGCTTTGGAGCGCGGCTCACGCAGTGGCCGAGTGGCCTATCAGTTTGCACGCGACATGATGGGTCGCCAGGAATCGGCATGAACCCCGCTTTGTTGGTGGCCGACCGCGACCGCCAGCGTGAAAACCTCAACCCTGAAGGGGGCGAACGCGCCATCGTGGAGGTCGCCGTGGGGGTGCTGATGCAGGCAGACGGTAAGTTTTTACTCACCTCACGCCCTGAAGGCAAGGTTTACGCGGGTTACTGGGAGTTCCCCGGGGGCAAGTTGGAAACGGGTGAGTCGGTCGAGCAAGCCTTGCGCCGGGAGATGCAAGAGGAGCTGGGCATCGTGATCGGCGCGGCACCGACTTGGAAAACCCAAATGGTGGACTACCCCCATGCCTTGGTGCGTTTGCACTTTTGCAAAGTCTTGCAGTGGCAAGGCGAGTTGCAAATGCGTGAAGGTCAGTCGCACGCTTGGCAAGGGTTGCCGGTCGAGGTGGTGCCTGTTTTACCGGGGACAGTGCCGGTGTTGGGCTGGCTGGCTGAAGAGCGTGAGTTCAAAGGCGCGACACACGCCTAAACGGATTTACTGTTGACGAGGATCGCCAAAGTCTTCGTCTAAAGGGGTCTCGTCGGGTAATTTGAACTCTTCACTGGCCCAAGCACCCAGATCCACGCCTTTGCAGCGCGCGCTGCAAAAAGGTCGGTAGGGGTTGGCGCTGCTGTAAAGGCTTTGACCTGTACAAGCCGGGCAGCGGACTTTTCGGGGCTTGAAAGCTTCAGGCGGGTTCGATTCGCTCATGCGCACAAAGACATCTCGAAGGGCACGTCTTCGGTCGTAGCCACCAATTTACCGTCACTTTGTTGTTGCATCAACCGAATCACCACCAGCAAACGGTTGCAACTGATTTCGGGGGTGATGCCCAAAGCAGGATCAATTTTCAGGCGCAGCAACTGAAATGTCCGCCCTTGGGGCAGATTTTGTTGCAGTTGACCCGATGCAGCCATGACCTTTTGGCTGCTGCCGGACTCGCGCAACATCTGAAGCAACAACTGAATGGCTTGCGCCAGGGGGCCAAAAGGTGCAACCCATTGGCCTAAATCGCGGGCTCTGCTGGCGGCGTCATGGTGTTGCCAGGCAAAGTAAGCGGGCAAATCAAACTCGCAGGTGCCTCCGGGGATGACCACTCGGCTGCGCAAAGCCATCAGGAAATCGTTGCCGTTCAGGCTTTGGCCAATTTTGCCGGTGACTTGGTTGAGCGATTCAAAGTGCTCATCAAGCTGCGCAATCAGGCCATCCAGGGCTTTTTCAGAAATAGCCGGATTGCCCCGGTAGCCGTTGTAGAGCTGCTTTTGGCGCTCCAGATCTTTCAGCACGTCGGATTTAAGCTCGGATCTGGAGGCGACCTCGATGATTTCGAACAGCGTGGTCAG
>CAMDXR010000202.1 GCA_945877725.1 Limnohabitans sp. Rim8 | reverse complement strand
AAGCGCTGATCGAGGCCGGGCACGCCTATGTGGACGAACAAAGCGCCGAAGACATGCGCGCCAACCGTGGCGACTTTGGCAAACCCGGCGTGGACAGCCCGTTTCGCACCCGCACCGTGGCAGAAAACCTGGCCCGATTCCGGGAGATGCGCGACGGCAAATTGGCCGATGGGGCCGCCGTGCTGCGCGCCAAGATCGACATGGCCTCGCCTAACATCAATATGCGCGACCCGGCCATCTACCGCATCCGCCGCGCCACCCACCACCACACGGGCGACAAATGGTGCATTTACCCCATGTACACCTTTGCCCACCCGATTGAGGATGCACTGGAACAAATCACGCACAGCATTTGCACGCTTGAATTTGAGGACCAGCGCCCGTTTTACGACTGGCTGATGGAGCGCCTGTGCGAATGTGGCCTGCTGGCCGCGCCCAGCCCCAAACAATACGAATTTGCCCGCCTGAACCTGACCTATGTGATCACCAGCAAACGCAAACTGGCGCAACTGGTCAATGAAGGCAAAGTGAGCGGCTGGGACGACCCGCGCATGCCAACCATCGTGGGCCTGCGCCGCCGGGGCTACACCCCGACCAGCCTGCGCCTGTTTGCCGATCGCATTGGCGTGACCAAAAGCGACAGCTGGATCGACTACAGCACGCTGGAAGGCTGCCTGCGTGAAGACTTAGAGAACAAAGCCCACCGCGGCATGGCCGTGCTGGACCCGGTCAAGCTGGTGCTGACCAACTGGGCCGAAGCCTTTGGCGCAGACAGCTACACCGAAGACTGCAGCCAACCCGCACTGCCCCACAGCGCCATCGCTGAAGGGCAAACACCGCCCCCAGACCGCAGCTTCAAGATCGGCAAAGAGGTGTGGATTGAGCGCGAAGACTTTGAAGAAATACCGCCCAAGGGCTACAAAAGATTGTTCCCCGGCAACGTGGTGCGCCTGAAAGGCGGCTACGTGATCGAATGCACGGGCTGCCTGCGCGACGCTAATGGCCAAGTGACCGAAGTCCACGCCAAAGTGATCCCCGGTACCAAAAGCGGCACGCCCGGCGCCGACAGCGTGAAAGCCAAAGCCGCCATCACCTGGGTGGCCGTGGCCGACGGCGTAGAGGCGCAAGTGCGCCTGTACGACCGCCTGTTTGCCGACGCCCACCCCGACGCAGGCGGCAAAGACTTCTTGCTAAGCCTCAACCCAGACAGCTTGAAGGTGGTTACCGCTTATGTAGAGCCCTCACTGGCGGCAGCGGCTGCCGGACAACAGTTTCAGTTTGAGCGGTTTGGGTATTTTGTGGCGGATCGGGTGGACCATGTGGCGGGGGTGAAACCGGTGTTTAATCGGGTCACGGGGTTGAAGGACAGTTGGGGAAAGTAACGGTCACACCACTTATTTCACATTAGGAAAAAGCTAGGGTAGTGCCAAACACCAAAAAGCCATGCAACAAATTGAATCATTACGCCTGAAAAACTTCCGCGCTTTTCAAAATGTGCATCTGAAAAACATTCCCCGGTTTTGTGTGCTGGTGGGAGCGAATGGCACGGGCAAAAGCACCTTGTTTTCAGTGTTCGCCTTTTTACGCGATGCCATGACCACCAATGTCACGGCAGCACTCGGACGATTGGGCGGCAGTCGAGGTCTGGCAGAAGTACGCAGCCGGGGCAGCAGCGGCCCTATAGAAATCGAGATCAAACTACGCGCCAAGTTGGACGACGGACGCTCACGTCTTATCACTTACGAGTTGCATGTGGACGAACTCGAAGGCCGACCAGTTGTCACAAGGGAGGTGTTGCAATTCCGTCGTGGCAGCCGCGGGCAACCGTGGAAGTTTCTGGATTTTTCAATGGGTAAAGGTGAAGTGGTCACAAATGAGCTGGATACAGTGGAGGATGAGCGGCAATTAAAACGCGAGAGCCAAATACTTAAAAGCCCCGATATTCTGGCCATCAAGGGCTTGGCCCAGTTTGAACGTTTTCCGGCTGTTGTGGCTTTGGGAAACCTGATTGAAAACTGGCATCTGTCTGACTTTCATATCAACCGAGCCCGCCCTGAAGCGGAATCGGGCTATGCCGAACACCTGTCGCGGGAAGGCGAAAATTTGTCTTTGGTGGTGGAGTTTCTATACAAAAACCACCGCCCGGTATTTGACCGAATTCTGGAGCGACTCAAACAGACGGTGCCCGGCGTAACCAAGGTGGAGGCCAAAACCACAGAAGAAGGCCGCGTTCTACTCAAGTTTTCAGATGGCAGTTTTGAAGACCCATTTTTAGCGAAATTTGTTTCGGACGGCACCATCAAAATGCTGGCCTACTTGGTCTTACTGTATGACCCTGCGCCTCATCCCTTGCTGTGTGTAGAAGAACCTGAAAACCAGCTTTATCCATCCTTGCAATGGGATCTGGCCGAAGAGTTCAGAACCTACGCCATGCGAGGCGGCCAAGTCTTTGTTACGACACATTCGCCCGATTTCCTTAACGCTGCTTATCTAGGCGAGGTGTTTTGGCTAGTTAAAGAAGACGGCTACACCCAAGTTCACCGAGCAGCTGACGATGAGCAAATCAAGGTCTATATGGAGGCTGGTGACCAAATGGGTTATTTATGGAAACAGGGCCTCTTTCCGGGAGCCAACCCTTGAGTCGAAATTGGGTATTTTTTCTGGAAGAACCCTCCGCAGAGGATTTCTTGCGTGGCTTTCTTGCAAGTCGCACGCCTGCTGATGTCACTCTGCACTTTCAGGTTTTTGAAGGCAAGCAGGATTTGGAAAAACAACTGGCGCGGCGCATTCGTTATTGGCGTCGCCCAAATTCACAATTTTTGGTGATGCGTGACCAGGACAGTGGTAATTGCATTCAAATTAAACAGCGGCTTCGTGCATTGTGTGATGAAGCTGACCGGCCCGAAGCCGTCATCCGCATTGCTTGCCGTGAGCTTGAAACATTTTTTGTCGGTGATTGGCAAGCGGTATCAACTGCCTTTGAAAAACCTGCATTGGCAGCACATGCACGTTCAGCCAAATTCAGAACACCGGATCATTTGGGAAGCCCCTCCGAAGAACTCAAGCGCGCTCTCCCTTTTTACGGCAAACGCGATGGTGCAAGACGCATATCACGCGCCATGGTGCCAGAACGAAACCTCTCCACAAGTTTCCAATTTTTATTCAAAGCGCTGTCCAGCTTTTGAGTACGCGCATCCCAGCAGTCAGGCGCAGACGGCCACAGCCGATCAAATTCAAACGCAGGCTATCCAATCGCACCACCAACCCCCTTAAATTTCCCCACAAACGCGGCCACTTTTGAAACACGGTCTGCTTTTTGGTCAGGTACAGCGGATTCAGGGGGCTCATTTTGGGGAGCATGGCATTGAGTTTGGTGCTGTTGTCGCTGTCGTATTCGCGCTTGAGTACGTTGACGATTTATCGCTAAAGGTATTCGGCTGCAGATGAACGAATGGTGGGCAGGTTTTTTTTGCTGCTCATGCGGGTTACTCCTCGGATTCAATCTAGGTCACAGTGGTTTTGAGCTGTTCAATCGTTCGTCGATGGTGCTCACGGCCACAGCCGCGTAAAGTCAAACGAAAGTTGCCGGTGGTGCCGAATGGTCAGCAAGTAAACCGTCTCTTTGGCATCCATGACCACATAGAGCACAAGATAGTCGCCGTGCAAATATTCCCGAAGCGCATCCGGCGCACCCGCAGGCATGGCCGCCAGCAGCGCCAGCGCCTCGGCGGACTGGGGTGGGTTGGCCAAGTAGCGCCGCCCCATGCGCGGAAAGCGCCGCAGGTTCGGGATAACCGTGGCGCGAATTTCGGCCAGCAAGTCATCAAACGCAAAGCCCGCATTCGCTTCCACCAAAAACGCCTCAATGGAGTCGAGGCGCTCTAAGAAGCTGGCGGTCAGCTCGACCCGGTATAGCAAATCAGCCACGTTGCTTGGCAGGGAGTTTGACGGCGGACTTGCGTCGCTGTTGCAGCTGGGCCAGGGCGGCGTCTGCTTCGAATGTGCGGCCTGCGGTGATTTCGGCCAGGCCGCGCTTGGCGTCGTCGATCAACAGCAGGTGAATCCGTTCGCGCTCAAGCCGGTGGTAATAATCCAGCCGGTCAGCGTCGATCAGAGCAACATAGCTCTCGCCGTTTTTGGTAATGATCTTCTCTGCCCCAGCCTTGACCTGGTCGGCCAGTTCGGACAGATGGGACCGTGCTTGCGTGAATGGCACGACATCGCTGGCAGAAAAACCCATAACCGGCTCCTATGACATTGCAGAATTCTGCACATTCTAGGCTGACTTAACTTTTTGCTGACTTACGGACTTTATGAAACCAGACTCCATCCTCCAGTTCTGGTTCACCGAACTCACCCCCACCGCAACGCCCTGCTGGGCCGCCAGTCCACGCCCGAAGAGCTGGCTTTTTTGAGTGCGCCGGGGTCTGGGTTTTAAGTCATCCCCATTTGGTGGGCAGCGCTGATCAATCGCTTTAAACTACAGGCCATGCGACCGTCCGAAGCACTTTCACTCCACCGCGCTCAGATCCGAGAGATAGCGCTGCGTCACCACATGAGTGATGTGCGGGTGTTCGGCTCTGCCTTGCATGGCGACGATACAGCCGACAGCGATCTGGATTTACTGGTCGAGCCCACAGCCCAAACCACACTGCTGGACATTGGCGCTATTCGTTTTGAGCTCAAGCAACTGCTGCAAATGAACGTCGATGTGCTCACCCCCAACAGCCTGCCCGCCAGTTTCCGCGAGCATGTGCTGCGCGAGGCCAAGTCGGTATGAGCCGAGCACACTCACAACGGGTGACCGATTATTTGGGGCATATTTCGCAATCCATTGACCGGATTCAAGACTACACGGCCAGCATGACGATCGACAGTTTCATGGCCGATCAAAAGACTTGCGATGCGGTCATTCGCAACCTGGAAATCATTGGTGAAGCGTGCAACAACGTGACCAAACATCATCCAGAATTTGCGGCAAACCACGCCGAAATACCATGGGGTTTTGCCTATGAAATGCGCAATGCCTTGGCACATGGCTATTTCACTGTGGACTTGACCATAGTTTGGCAAACTTTGCAAAATGAGCTCCCCACACTCAAAGCTCAGCTCGACTCCATCGTTCCTGATTGAGCCAAGCTCGTGGTTTGAAGTCATTTTCAAAGCCCGTGGGTGTGCATACCCCATGGTTTTCATAAATAACAAAATTAACAAATCAACCTAAAGTTATCAGGTCGGCATCTTGAATGCTCGCCCCGTTTTGTTGGTCAAGCGGGTGCCCCAGAAAGAACACCATGAACACCCTTTCCTTCCCACTCTCTGCCACCCAAGATCTGAACCGTGACAAAGCCAGCGCACAAGACCCTTATGCCTCGGTATCGCAAACCAACGCCCTACTGCGCTTTGGTGCGCAGTACCCGCTACAACGCATTCAGGCCGCTGACATGATCACCACCGACGAAGCAGCCACGCTGTCGGGCACCACCCGCGTGACCATGAACGCCTGGATCAAAAGTTGCCGCTGCATTGGCGTCTCGCACCTGCGCCGAGGCTACAAGCTGCCTCGCTGGCAGTTCGAGCCGTTCATTTTTCCTGTGATCGCACCCACAGCTACCGCGCTGGGTACGACCGACGGCTGGCAAGTGCTGGCCTTTCTGGAAAGTCCTCACCCGGCACTGGATGGCCAGTCGCCCCGCACCGCGCTGGAGCAAGGCACACCCGCACAGCGCGTTATCGATCTGGCTACGGCAGAGGGGCATTAACCGCCTCCCCTATGAAATTCAAAGATTTACAGCCCCCCGAGGAGCGCATGGCTTTGGTCGATCAGATCCTGGACACGCTTAACGAGTATGACAACTCGCTGGACGGACAATGGGCACTAGAAGCTGAAGCCCGCCTGGCCGCTTACCGCCGGGGTGAGGTTCAAGCTATCCCCCTGAACGAGGTCATTGCCAAATACCAAGTCAAACGCAGCGCTGTCGTCTGCGCAAATTCCCATACGGCGTGATTTA
>CAMDXR010000201.1 GCA_945877725.1 Limnohabitans sp. Rim8 | reverse complement strand
AAACGCCACCGCACCTGAAGACCGCCACTGGCTCAGCTACCCCGTCACCAACCACTCAGTGGCCAGTTGGGGCAACAACGCTCGGCTACCCAATCAACTCCGTTTCAAAGTCCGTGCCACGGCTGAAGGCCAATTGGTCGGCATCATTTTTCACATGCCGCACCTGCCCCCGTCCGATTTCCGGCCAGACGCCAAAACCCTGCTGCGCATCTGGCAAACCGTACATCGCCACCTAGACCAAACGCCAGCCCAACCCCTGACACGCATCAAAGCCTAAACCCCATGACCAACAACCCTCTCTGGCACACCAAACTCGCTGCCCGCATCCATGACCCAGCCGAAAAAGCGCTGGTGCTCATGCGCGACCCCGCGGGTCATGAAAACGGAACATCCCTGGCGCTTAGTCGCCTCATGGGCCTCAAGAACTACGCCGAGCAAGACGACCTTAGCGATACCAAAACCCTTCAAGCGCTTCTTTTTAAGGCCAGCTTGCCCAAAGGCATGTACAAAACCTTACAACGCGCCGACTGGTGGGCCGCTGCCGCCGACCGTCCCCAGTGGCCCATGCAAGAAATCGATGTCACTACCAAAAAAGGCAAAGACATCACGCTTCAAGTTGCCCCCGGCTCCCAAGTGCGGTTCAGCAGCCAGCCCGTATTGATCCATCCGCTTACTGGCGAACAAATCAATTTGGGTCAACTCAAAGACACCGAAGTCGCTGACATCAAAGATCGCAGCTTTGATCACCACATGGACCTGCTGAAGGCCTTAGGTATCAAAGGTGACGAAGCCCACGACATGCGCCGCACTCTGCTGACGCTATGGCGCTTTGCCCCCGAATTGAACGAAACCACGGACAACGGGAAACTGGGTGTTCTTTGGCACCAACTGCCTGCTGACACACGCGTACCCGACCACAGCATCTGGGACCACCTGGATCTGACAAGCGCTTTTGCTGGTGCATTTGCCGCCGATCCCAAAGGCGAAGCTGCACTGCTTACCGTCTCACTTGGCCCGGTACAAAGCTTTATTGCTGCCGCCCGCAGCACATCCGATTTGTGGGCAGGTTCACACCTGCTCTCGCGCCTGGCATGGGAATGCATGCGCCCCTTGTGCGAAACACTTGGACCCGATGCCATATTGTTCCCACGCCTGCGTGGCATTCCGCAAGTAGATCTTTGGCTGCGCGACCAAATGGACTTACCCAAAGAGCTGTTCAAAGACTGTGAGTGGCAAAAAGGGGCAACCGATGCCAACCCACTGTTCAGCGCAGCACTGCCCAACCGCTTTGTAGCGGTGGTGCCCGCATCGCAAGCCAAAGACATCGCCAAAAAATGCGAACAAGCCGTGCGTGAATGGCTGCAAACAACAGGCCAGCACGTCGTCAACCTTCTGCTGGAGGCTGCAAACCTCAAAACCGAGACCGATCAACATTGCCACAAACAAATGCGCGAACAGTTGGCTGGTTTTCCTGAAGTGCATTGGGCTGCGGTGCCGTTTTCACTTATACAAGCGCGAAACGTCGAAAAGCAAAACGACTTGGACACAACCCAACTGAGCGAAGCCATGGCGCCCTTCTTTGGTGTTGAAGCAGGTAAACCCTGCGGCTTTTTGAACAGCCCTGCATGGCAAGTGCTCAAAGACGATATGCCCTGGGACGACCGTACCACCTTCTGGTCTCCTAATCCCGGCATGCTCTATCCGGCAGTATTTGACTTGGCCGAACGCGCCTTGGCAGCCGCCAAAGCCTCGCGCACGTTTGAGCAACTGCCGCAAAACGGATGGCGCTGCTCCCTGACGGGGGAAAGTGAATGGCTCACCACCGACCCGGCCCAACTGCAAAAATCTTACCGCCAGCAGACCCAAACGTTATGGGCGAAAGTGCATTCCGTCAAAAAATCCTGGGCAAAAGAGGGCGAACACTTGGGCGGCCTGTCGGCCCTCAAACGCCTGTGGCCCACCGTATTTGCCGACCAAGTCAGCCAAGCCACGGGTAAAGCTTGCGGCCGTTTTGTTGTCAGCACCCATACCATGGCCTTAGCCAGTCACCTGGAACAATGGCTGGCAAAAGACGCACCCGCTAAGCAAGACTTTTCGCAAGCCTGCAAAGACTGGACACCCGAACCCGTTGCACTGCCGCGACGTCTGATGCGTTACGAAACCAACCACGTCGCCGACGCCAAAGTTTTGCCAGGCTTACTTGAGGCCGCCCGAGACAGCGAAGACGAAAACGCTTACATGCAGGCGCAAGCAGTTGTCCGCAACACATTGGGCGTCGACAAACTCGAAACCTACTACTCACTCATCATGATGGACGGTGACCGCATGGGTGCCATCCTGGCAGGCGACACCCAAACCCAAACCGCCATCACTTACCGCAACAGCTTTCACCCCAACGTGCAAAAAGGCTTTGACGCGCAAGCGGCCAAACACAAGGCCTTGGACGCTTATGGACAACAAGCCCGTGCCATCAGCCCTAACCGACACCTGGCGATTTCAGGGGCACTTAATGACTTTTCGCAAACTGTGGTTCGCCATGTGGTCGAAAACGAACATCTGGGCCGCGTCATCTATGCCGGCGGCGACGACGTACTGGCCATGCTGCCCACAGCCGACTTGATGAGCACCATGCAACGGCTACGCCATGCGTACAGCGGCACTCTTCCAGAAGATACCGACATGGATTGGGGCAAAGTTCGCAACGAACCCCAAAAACTGCATTGCAAAAATGGCTTTGCCATTTTGGACGGACGCCTCATGCGGATGATGGGGAAAAACGCCACTGCCTCATGTGGCGCAGTCATTGCACACCACCAAGCCCCCATGGGGACGGTACTGCAAGAACTACGCGCCGCAGAAAAGCGAACCAAAAACGAAGGTGGACGAAACGCCTTCTCCATCACGGTGATCAAACGCTCAGGCAGCACCCTCAGCCTGACTGAAAAATGGGGTGAGCCCATTACCCTGCTTCAGAAACTGATCGAATTTCTACGGGCCGAAGGCACCTCGCGCCGAGCTGTCTACAACAGCCTTGACTGGCTGCGAGACTTGCCCGAGCCAGAAAACACACAGCAAACAGAAATGCTTGCAAGTTTGTTGGCCTACCAGCTCGACAGGCAAGCCCAAGGCGATGCAAAAAAGGAAGCCCCGGAACTGGCTAAAAGCCTTGCCACCTTGTGCGCCGGACAAAAGCAAGCCCGCCTGAAATGGCTTGCCAACTTTATGGGTGTCGCTGAATTTTTGGCCCGCGAAACCCGCGCAGGCCAAAGCGCCGCCATGCCCACCCACAACGCCGAAACAGAAGCCACCTCATGAGCACCAACTCAACACACACGACAGAGCACCGTTTCATTGAACCGCATGATGTGCTTTTTTTGAGGGGCAACAAACTCTTTGGCGATCCAGGCAGCCACGGTGAGTCACTCATACCGCCCTGGCCCTCGGCGGCAGCGGGGGCCTTACGCAGCCAAATATTGACCCGTGATGGCATTGACCTCACAGCATTTGCGCAAGGCCAAATCAATCACCCCAGCCTCGGCACACCGCAATCGCCCGGTAGTTTTTCGCTCACAGGCTTTACATTGGCCCGCAGGCAAGATGATGGTCACGTTGAGACACTGCATGCCTTGCCTGCCGACTTGATAGTGACGGGGGATGGAAAAGCCGAGCCATACATCATCCAAAGCTTGCGGCCACTTCAGCCGGGGCACGGCCTGCTCAGCTCCAGTGACTTGGCACAAACGCCCGTATTGCCAGAAACAGAGCGACGCAAATCGGCAAGTGGCTTATGGCTTACCCAAAAAGGCTGGCTAAATTACACCCACGGCAAACTGCCGAACCCCCAAACCGACCTTGTTTCGAGCCGTGAACTCTGGGCCATTGACAACCGCATCGGCATTGGCCTGAACGCCCACACACGCAGTGCGGAAGACGGCAAGCTATTCACCGCACAAGCTGTCGCATTCAAACCCGGCATCGGTTTTGTTGCCAGCGTGATAGGCGCCAGCCTACCGCCAACAGGCAGCCTTCGTTTTGGTGGCGATGGTCGGGCCGCCTCCAGTCAAAGCACCGCAGTTCAAACACACTCGCCCGACTTAAAGCTTATTGCCGCCCAAGCGCACTGCCGCATTGTGCTCACAAGCCCTGGTTTGTTTTCACAAGGCTGGCTACCCAACGGCTTTGAACGCAACACCGACGGTAGCCACTGGTTCAACCTGCACGGGGTACGTGCCCGACTGGTCTGCGCCACAGTGCCCCGCAGCGAAACCATTTCAGGTTGGGACATCGCACGCTGGCAACCCAAAGCGGCCCTGCGTGCTGCTCCGGCAGGCAGCGTTTACTGGCTAGACCAGTTGCAGGCCACCCCGGAAAGCCTTGGCAAGCTTGCCGAATGCGGGTTTTGGCATGACCCCTGTGAAGATGCGCAACGCCGGGTCGAAGGCTTTAACCGATTCAGCTTTGCCGCTTACAACTGCAGCTGAAGCACCCCATCCTATTTTTGTAAACACGACACCCGTCAACCACCACCCGATTCAAGGACCAACATGTTTGAACAACAAGCCGCCGTTTTTCTCTACGCTATTAGCCCCATCCACATGGGCGCGGGTCAAGCCATTGGCGTCATTGACAACCCCATACAACGCGAACGTCACACAGGCCACCCCTGCTTTGCAGGCAGCGGCCTTAAAGGCGCGGTACGCCACAGCTTCAAAACCCTGGGGGGTGACGAAAGCCACATCAACCGCCTGTTTGGCCCCGAGTCGGGCAGTACCGACTTGCACGCAGGGGCCGTCAGCTTTGGCGATGCCCAACTCATCGCCCTGCCCGTTCGCAGCCTCAAGGGCGGCTATGTCTATGCCACCTGTCCACAAGCCTTGGCACGCGCCCAACGCCTTCTGGCACACCTGAACTTAACGCGCAACTGGCCCACCCTGCCCATGGTGAATGCAGGTGAATGCCTAACCTCGCACCCAGGCCAATTGGGCGGGCCCAGCGCAGACAAGCTGCACCTAGAAGCCTTCGAATACAGCGCGACCGACAAAACCTGTGCAGCACTCCAAACCATTGCACAAGACCTGGCCAGCATAGGCATGCCCGCAGGTGACGGCTACACCTACTTCAAAGAAAAAATGACCAGCGACCTGGTCGTACTCAGCGACAGCGATTTTGACTATTTCAGCCAGAACGCCATGCTGATCGAGCCGCATGTACGCATAGATGCCACTACCGGAACAGCCAGCGATGGCGGGCTGTTTTACACCGAAAACTTGCCCCCCGAAGCTCTGCTCATTGCACCCTTAATGGCAAGTCAAACCCGCAGCAAAGAGGCCACAGACAAGCTGGAGGCCCAGGTGGTCATGGCCCACATGAAAGCCGTTCTGCACACCAAGCTGCTGCAAATTGGCGGCGATGCCACCACTGGTCGAGGCCTGGTGGCCGCCACCGTAGTTAGCCAGTAAGGAGCCCCAAATGAACACGCTCACAAATAAAGCCGCCCCACTCACACTGGAACAACAACGCGCCCAAGACACCTGGAACCAATGTCAGGCTTATACCAAAGACCACGTCAACGTTGCCAAAAGCCTGCCTGCGCTCATCATGAACAGCGGCCTCATGCAAGTGCTGGCCTTCTGCCATGAAAAAGGCAAAGCCAACGAACAAGTGGCCACGCACCTGCGCACTTGGCTCAACCAACGCTTCAATGGCGTTGCCCGCGACCCCGGCTTTGAGCCTTTCATGCAATCGCTGATCAAAGCACCGCCCGCCACATTCCAAGCCGTCACCACCGAAGCCTTTGCCTGGCTGCGCTGGATGCGCCAAATGTCCTCTGCCCGCGTCAACCAAGACAAGAAAGACTGAAATGCCCATAGCCGCCGTCCCTGCCTACTTGGGCCAAGACTTCAGCCAAGCCTCGCCTGGCCTGCGTTTTGGCATGTATCTACCCCTTTGGGGCGTAGATCAACGCAGCAAACAACTGCTTTGGAACACCCACGACATTGCCTATGAAGTGCGCGGTCAACAGCAACAAGAGCGCGATGTAAAAAAAGAAAACAAAGTTACAGCACTGCA